>JAUNOJ010000068.1 GCA_030531135.1 Sutterellaceae bacterium
TATTATCCCAAATAAAACGGACTATTATCCCAAGGATTTTTACAATTTCCGTCAACGGTTAATAACTTCTGTTGATAAGCTGTGGATATCCTTGTTGAAATCCATAGTTTTCCTTGGTTTTCAATCTTGAATATCACTGCCTAAATTTTCATCATCTCACATTTTCCGTCGATTTGACGCAACAAAAGAGCGCACCGCCCTTGTGAAACCCGCACTTGCCTTGATTGTCAGGGCTTTTGAGCAAATTTGCATCGTAGAACGCAAAACTTGCCATCTGCGCGTTCGGAGCCTCTTTTTCATCACCCTAGACTGCTTGACATCTATTCCCAAACTATGGAGTGACCGATGTCAGATCAAAACCAAACCGACTGGTCTCAAAAATGCTTTTCAGACGATTTGGCCGTTGTCGTTGAAGCCATCACCAACGGCAAACTGCGCATTGACCCCGAAAGCCCCAACGCGGCCAACCGCATCTTGGAGTTTCTTCATGCGCACTATGGCGAGAAAATTCTCTCGACCGAAGGCTGCGAGCAGGAAAGCTACACCCGTAAACAGCAAGAAGTCGGCAAGCTACTCAAGAGTCGGGGAACGTTCGATTGTTCCGAACCTCCTGCGGATTTTGACGATGACCCCGAGGACTTTGAAGATGATCCGGATTACGATGACGCAGTTGCCTCGGCGCCGAGTCATCTGATTGCCAACGTCTGTCCTTATTGGCAGACGGAAAAGGATAACTTCGTGCTCTTATTTTCGACACCTAAGTGCCTCGGCTACTTCGAAGGCGACACGCTCAATGAGTTCGACCTTCAGGTATTGCGCTGTTTGATCAACTTGCTGCAAAGCAAAAAGACTTTTTCGGCTTTTTCTCTGTGGGCAGAACCGCATTTCAATTCTGCTTACAGGAAATGATCGGCTACGGGTTTGTGGATGGTCTGGTGATTGAAGAAAGCCTCAATCGTCTGTCCAATGCTTGCATCACTTTTGGCCCGCCTGAAGATTATCAGTCCATTATCGGCTCGACTCACCTCTTCAAAGTAGTCGGTATCAGTTGCGATACGGCCTCAATCGTTTGCCAATTTTCACCGCTTCTGGAAATGAAGCCATTGCAATCGAGCGAAGGTTATGCTCTGGAATTGGGTGACATTTTCCTTCGCCTGATTGACGGGGTTTCCGGTACTTTGGTTCTGAACACCTTGCTGGCGTTTGCCAGCGGTCACAAGGAAGGTTGTGCCGTGCGGCTCGACTTCAACTTGAATCACACGCACTTGGACATATACGAATTGAAGGCATACGTCGAAAAGACCTTGAAGCATTTGCTCATTGACGCAGAAATCCAATCCTATGAATGGCTTGAGGAACCCGCCGAAGGCGTCTTGTCGCTTTCGGTCGTTAAAAGCCCCTCGATCATTGACTCGAACCTCTTAGACTAAGGAACCGATATGACTGAAAAACACGCCCAGAAACTTTCCATCATCCTCAAAAGCGGCCACGTCGTCAACATTGTGACCGAAGTCCCCGATCCCGCCATCGTTGACCCGCAGATCGAAGCCTTCATCAAGCTTTTGGGTTCACCCAAGGTCAAAGACAAGAACTTCATGTTTCAGGGGGATCGCATTTTTGTGATTCGCTTAAGCGAAGTGGCCGCAGCCGATGTCATGCGTGTCACGCTTGAAAAAGTCGCTGAAGAACCCGCGAACAAAAAGCCTGCCAAGGCGTCCAAGACGGTTCACTAAGCCTTAACAATACTTGCCTTTTCGCCTCGACCCACGCAGTCCTTAACTTTCCCGTCACGCGTCGGTCGGGGCGATTCTTTTGGAGTCATTCATGGACATCTTTTCTCACCTGACCGAAGCGCTGGTGCGTTGCAGCGCTGGCAGTCTTTGCGGCCATCTACTTCAAGCGCAAAACCCCCAAGTTCCCTGTGCAGTTCAAAGCGACTGTTGTCAAGGTCTACGACGGCGACGCGATTTTGGTTCAAAGAGACACGGGCCACCAGATCAAGTTGCGAATTTTGGCGATTGACGCACCCGAACGACGCCAAGCCTACGGCGGTCAAGCGCACGCCTACCTGCAAGAACGACTTTTGGGCAAAGAAGTCATGGTCGAATCTATCGAAACGGACGCCTATCAGCGTTGGGTTTCTCGTGTCTACCTTGACGGACTCGATATCGGCCAGGAGATGATCACGGTGGGCCTGGCTTGGCCCTACTTTAAGTTTTTTGATCGCTTGACGGCTGCCGAACAAAGTATGTACCGAAAGGCCCACAAAAAGGCCAAAGCGCGGCGCCTCGGACTGTGGGCCGACGGTAAAGCGGTTGCGCCCTGGACTTGGCGCTACGAGCAACGTATTCTCAGAGCAACCGAACTTCAAGAGCAGTCTCAAGAAGAATTGCAAGACGACGTTGAGCGAGAGCGGCAAAACGCGTCGCTTTGGAGCCGAATTAAGTCCTTTTTCTCGTAACTGGCCGAAACCAAGCCCTCAGAGTCGCATCCGGGGGCTTTTTTGCGCGTCTGCATCGCACATCTTGCTCACTGAGCTGTCGGTCTCAATTCTCATTGATCGTACAGTCAAAGAATCTCCAACCTTTTCTTTGACTTTTCAAAAATGCAAGATCCTCACCAGTTCGACAAACAATTCTTGTACCGCATCAAAGCGCAAGTGCTCTCCGACAGTCAAACGCTTGAAGCGGTGCTTAAGCAATATCCCAACCACGAGCACAGGGACGAAATTCGCCATAAGTTGCTGCGCACCAAGACGTTTCTGCGCTCGATTGATTCGACCATCAAGTTCATGGAAAGTTTTGACGGCCAACCCGTCGATATGACCAAGGCGCCGACCATTGAAGGTCGAACTTTGGCAATGGGCGGGGACTATTCGTTGGAATACTGCGGCTTGCAGTATTTTGAGCCTGCCATGGTTCCGTTGGTTGCCATCATTCACTTTGCAAAGAAGCATTCGGCTGAAAAACCTTTTGAGGTTTCGTTTGACGACTTCTTTGCTCAGTACGCCCCGAATCACCCGGTTCCGAAAGAACTTCAGGCCAGCGTTTTGAACGGCACGGTGAACTTCTGGAATGCAGTTTGTCTGATCTATCGCCACGTCGGGCAAGTTGTACCGATCAAGTTCAAGCCGTTTCGCTTGAAGGTGGACGCCGAAAAACGCACATTGGAGATTTCGTACTCGGCAGTGTTTGAGCACCTGATACAGTGGCGTCACGGTATGAAGTGGTTGGCCCAAGCCTTTTTGACGCTTTCCGAATCTATCGACCCGATGCTTCTTTTGCGTTTCGTGCTCGAAGTGTTTGACGCCGAAAAGGTTGCTTTGCCCTTTAAGCGCTACGAGTACGGGAGCATGACCGAGACCATCGACGAATTGACGGCAACCTGCCAAGCCATGATTGAGCTGAAGTTCATCAATGACTTTGAGTGGAAGCAAAGCGACGATTACTGCACGCTCACGCTGATTCGCGATGCCTTTGCCGAGGGCAAGTCCGGCCAATAGGAAGTTGCCAAGGGGAAGTTGAGCTTTTTGGGGCTGCGTTTGACCGACGCGGCCCTTTTCTTCGAGCATGACGTGAGCGGTCGGTTGCAGTGCTCTTCTGCCCGAAAAAGCAAATCATGCTTTCTGGCGAAATGCCCGCCGGGCTTGCGCGACTTAAATTCCTCCTTAACGCATTTTCCAACCTTTCTTGCAAATGCCCTTTTGGATATGAAAGTTCAACACACACTCTTTGCCGCTGCCGGACTCTTGCTTCTGGCGGGTTGTACGACGCCGCCCGCTGTCGTCAACGTCGATCCCTACATTCTCGAACATGAAAAGACGTTGGATCGCGTGCACAATCGCGACGCCTCTGCCGAGTTCTATACCGACAATCGGGGCGGCGCCGCCGTGCGCCAGGAAGCCACCCTGCACGTTTTGTACAACGAACATTACGAAGCCGATCCAGTGGCTTGGGAACAAAAGCGTCAGGCCGAATTAAAGGCTGCCATGGAAAAGGCTCAAGCACAGAAAGCCGAAGCTGATCGCAAGGCCAAAGACGATGCCCTGCGTCAAGTCAAGCTCAAGGCCGATGCTGCCGCCAAAGCCCGCGACAAGAGCATCTACAAGGATAAGAGCATCTATAACAAAGATAAAAGCATCTACGCCACAACGTCGGCTAAGAAGGTTGAACCGACAACACCTTAAGCACGACTTCTCAAGTTTTTGCCCCGACTCCCAAAACCGTCATCTCCTTTCAAAAAAGTTTTTGGGGTTGGGGCAAATTTTTATCTTCACGTCCTATGTAACCCAAACTATCCCGACTTCACTTGCTCCCTTTGGCCGTCATTTTTCTTGGGAAGTGACGGTCTCTTTTTATCCTCGAATTAACGCACAAACTTCACTATGAATGCTCAACTCGAACGCATTTGACGCCTGTCAATAAAGGGCTTAATTGATTGTTTATTTAATTTTTCAAATCGTCATTTTTGTTGATTTCTTATTTAAGATTTCAAACACATAAACCGACTTCTAACGCTTTTTAACGCATAAGGAAATTTTTATTATGGGATGCTTTAGCTGGATCACTTCTGACACCAAACGCTCGATTTCGGCGAGCGGTTCTTCGCGCGGTGCACTGCCCGTTTATCTCATCACGCCCACGGACGAGGCAATTTTCGAGCCGGAATACGAAGGCTACGGAATCTTCGGCGGTCACGACGCCATGGCGCTTTTAGCCCGCTGGAACGCACCGGACAAGTGTAACGGCGACGACAGCCACGACCGCATCGTGGGCATTCATTTGCAAGCCACCCAAATCAAGTACCCCTTGAAGTTTGCCGAGGCAGTGGCACCCTACGCCAGCTTGGAAGCGTCCGAACCCTGCCTGAACCAAGGATTCTTTTACTGACAGAGGAACACAAATGACACAGACATCACCCTCCTTGACGGACGCCGAACGCTCCATGCTGTTTTACTGCGAAACGTGTCTTGTAGATCACTCGGGACGCCTGGACAGCGAGCACATCAATTCAAAGGACATAGAAACGCTTCGGGCACTGCAAGACAAGGGACTGCTGCGTTTTGGCCGTATTAAGTTTGCCCATATCCCGAAGCCCTATCCGAACGAATTGAACTGGGTTGAATTTGCCGACGCAACCTGGGCCTTGGTGCACAAACTTCGCCGTGAAAAGGCAGACAGAACCTTGATGCCCAGAGAATATCGCACCGAATACAAAGGAGGTTAGAAGTGACACTTAAAGGCGGCAGACGCGAAGGAGCCGGACGCCCACCCACAGGGATGATCACGCTCACCATTCGGGTTTCACGAGAGCAACGCGACGCCATCCATAAAAACGGCGGCTCACAGTTTATCCGTGACCTCATTGACCAATATCTCAAAGCTCAAAAGGAAAAAGAAAATGACCGATCAACCGAAAATTCCAACTGATGTTGAGAATGCAGACGAGCAATCTGTCGTCATCGAAACAGAGCTGCCGACTCGCATTCACCTCGACGGCATCACGGTAGGCCACTCCGACTGGAACAATCTCGAAGTTCGGGCCACCGGACGCGCATTGGACGCCTTCGCTTCGAAGGTTCTCTGCGCTCTGATTCACATCAGCGCCAATCGCAACGACTATCACACCAAGATGCAGTTTTCCGAGGACTTTGAAGGTGTTGTAGTGCCGTTGGATAAGGTTTTTGCGCTTGTGGGCGAAGCGTTCGACGGCCAACATCCGGACAAAACGTTGGTTCGCAAGCTTGGCGCTGCGCTCTATGCCCTCTACAACATCACCTTTCAGGCGATTTACCGCGACTCGGATAAAGCCATCGACCAGTGGCAGACGTTTCGCTTGTTGGATAAGCTCGACTTCAGCCACAAGGACGGCTACGTTCACTTTGAAGTCGATCCTTTCATCAGCAACTACTTCTTTGACGAAGCCAGTATGGCTCACCTCATCGAAGGGTTGTGGGGCTTTATGGATATGGCCGACATTTTGCGTGTCACCGTCACCCACTTCATGGCACATAAACTCGACAAAGACCAAAACGCTCTGAAGTACCTCTTCACGCAGGACGCCTTTGAGCCTGAGTGTATCCCGGTCGAAGAGCTGAAAACCGCTTGTGAAACACTGCGCCAAGAAGGTTTGATCCAAGCCTTTGAAATCGAGCCGAGTCTGGACATTGAAGATGCGCAAGTCCTTTCGATCAACGTGAGGTAAAAGAAAATGACACGAGACGAATTAACGGCGTTACGCGCCAATTTGATGGCCGAGTTGGAGGTTGACATCAACGAGTTCGGGGATCGCGAATACCGGGCCGTTTGGCGCACGGTGCGCGGCAAATTGATCATCGTTGACTACTTCGCGCTTGACGACCTTGAAGCGGTTGAAAGGCTTTACCCCGACGATTGCTTGCAGGTGCTGAAGGCTTCTGAAATTTTCAAGCAACTCAAAATCCAGCGCGGCCAACAAGCCTAACAAGGTTCCGTCAGCCAAAAGTCACTCGCTTCAAAGGCTTTTGGCTGATTTCACATCGCCTTTTGGAAAAACTACCAATGCGTCAACAACAATCTTTAACTATTGACCAGCCGTTTGTTTTGGATAACAAACAGACCCCGGCTTTTGTCACGCGCCCGGCCAACCGAGTGCGTTTGATCCGCAGTTGCATTGCCCGCTACAGCGACAAGGCAGGTTTGTTTTTCACGGGCGAACAGTGGGACGAGTTCGATCTTCAAGTGATGGAAGAACTTCTTTTGGCAGGCCGAAAGGTTGAAGCGGGGCAAACATTCCCGATTGACCTCAAAGAAGTTTATCGGCACTTATTCCCCTACAGCGCCACTGTCGTTACACAGCAATTCAGAACGCTCTTGGATAGTCTGGCGCGTATCGGCAACACGCTTTTTGAGTTCCACACCACGGACGATCTCGGCCACGCTGTATTGTTTTGCACGAACCCGATAAAAAGTTTTTCCGTAAACGAAATCAGTCTTTCGGATTTGTTCGTAAATGAAACCTTTTTTCCGGACTTTGGGCCTCTTTTGCAAAAGGCGTGTGCCTTCGTTGATCCGGCACTCATATTGCGTCTGGTGCTGGCTTCGACGCGCGAGAAAGACTACCAGCTGCATTTCGACGGCGATGTCGATCACACAGAGTTTGACTTGATCGACTTTCCGGCTGTGTTGGAAGAAGCAGGCCACCGATTGTCGAGTCAGTTCTTGGTGACTGACTGGTGCTGCCTTGGCGGCAAAGACGGTAAAAAAGGCGTTTTTGAAATGACCAAATGGGGGTTCGCGTGAAAAACGAACATTCGCACGCATATTCGGACATCCAAGAACTCTTGGAGCCGACAGACAGTTGTCCTCAGAACATCGTCAACGTCAATCCGGCAAATCCCCTTGACGAGTCGAGTAAGTTCGACATGCCAAACTTCATTGCGCTGCCCGTCAACGGTCGCAACCTGAAGTATCTGACGAATCGCGGTATCTCGCACGAAGCAACGGCCTATTTTCGGTTAGGCTTTTGCCCGGACGGTCTATTTCGCTACAAAAAGATCGACGGCTCTTTGGCGTACCTTGATTTTGCCATGCGAGTCATCGTGCCCATTTTCGACATGGACGGTAAGCTCGTTTCGTTTCAGGGGCGAGACATTACGGGGCAGGCAGAAAAGAAGTACCTGTGCCCTCATGGCATTCGCTCCACCGGGGCATACTTCTTCAACGGTCACAATGCACGCGGCGCTCAATCTATTGTGATTACTGAAGGCGTTTTCGACGTGATTGCCACTTGGCAGGCTGTCCGAGAAGATCCCGAGTTGCGCGACGTGGTTCCCGTCGGCAGCCTTGGCAAATACCTCTCCGAGGCGCTTGTCGGCTATCTTCTCAAGCTCAAAGATTTGGGGTTACAGAACATCACGCTCATGTGGGACGGTGAAGATGCGGCCATTGCAGACGCGATTGCCACTGGCAAGCTACTGCAAAAGAAGGGCTTCGCTGTGCGCATTGCGATTTTGCCGGGCAAAGACCCCAACGAAGTTTCACCGGATGTTGTTCGAGAGGCTTATAAAACGGCTGAAGCATTGCCTCCCGACGCCTACGGCTAAATGTCCCACCAGAACAAAAAAAAATCCCCGCCGGGATTAACGCCTGAGCGGGGTTTATGGAGAGCGCAAAACGTTATTCGTTAGTAACGCTACGTTCTCGTGTGTACTCGTACTTACCATCGGCATCAAACACGATAGCCAAATGCTTGTTGACGGGCTTCATAGAAAATCCTTTGGTGCGGAAACCTTTGCCTTCAGACAAGGGAGGAGCAC
>JAUNOJ010000069.1 GCA_030531135.1 Sutterellaceae bacterium
CCTTTCGATTTGAGATGTTGCAAATCATGGCGAAATCCCCGAAATTCAATCCCTCTTTCGCTTTATCCAAGACGCCGACAACGATAGAGCCTAAATGTTAAAGAATCATATATAAGCTAAGTTGATTCATTTTGCGCCCTGTTTCGTTGTTTCCGAATTCTTTGCAACGCTCTTTCTTCGGCCTCGATCTGCTCCGGTGCTTTGCCTTGCAAAAACAGCACCGAATGTTCGTACTCGCGCAAAAAGAGTGCTTTGTAGGCACTGTCGTCATCGGTTTCGTAGAAGTCGACTATGGCTGTGCGATATGCGGCCATACTCTCTTCTCGCAGAAAGACCGGAACCATTTTGTTGGAGGCAAGAACAGCTGTTTCTATCAGTCGCGCCAGACGTCGGTTGCCGTCGGAAAAGTAATGCAGTTTGGCTAGACGCGTATGCAAATAGATCGCAAGCTCAAACGGATCGTCGATCGTCTCCGCTACCCTTTGAAGTTTGTCCAAGGCCGCTTCCAACGCGTCCGAATCCTTAAGCGGCCTGTAACAGCACCCGTCAATCGCCATGGGATACTGTCGCACCTGACCGACCTGAAAATCCGGCAATAGCCCGTCGACAAGCCCCGTGTGTCGTGCACAGAGATAGATTTTCTTAGAGAGGGTTTTCATCGGCAATAGATTACCCGTCACAAACTCGAACGACTTCTTTAGATTTACGAGCATCACGGCGTCTTTGAACGTTTGACCGTCTTCGGTAAAGCCGTGCTGTAACAACATCGCAGCACCGCGCTTGGTATAGCGACAACCTTCGATCTTGGCCGAAACGTAGGCGTAGGCAATGGAGCGTTCTTCGTAGCTGCGTGCGTTCGTCAGAAACGAAACATACGGGCATTGTGCGGCAAGAGAATGCAAGTGCGCTTTTTCGGCTGCAGACAAAATGGGACGATATTCGAGAAAAGAAGTTTTGACCGGCATGCGACTTATCCTGGACAACTGAACGACAGCATCTACTCTACCTCAAATCGCAAGTTCGCATCGCCCTGAATTTCGCTCAAGAAAAAGCGGTAAGGCGCACTTGTCAGCAAGTGCTCACTTACCGCTTTAAAAGCCTTTACAGACAGGCTTCGTTTGCGTTTTGTGCTTCTAACGTCGGCTTTTGGCAACCTCTTGGGCCACCGCCAAACCGCTTGCAAACACATCGCACAAACGCGTGGAAATCGAGCCGCACGTGGCACCTACGGCGTAAAGTCCGTCAATGGCGCTCAAATCCGAATGACGCAGCACTTCGAAGCGAGAATTCACTTCTATGCCGCCCTCGGTCTTGAACATCACGGGCCAATAGGGCTTGGACAGGTAATACGGAGCTTTGAGGCCTTTAAAACGCGCGTCTTTTCGGCCGAATTGACTGTCCGTACCTTTAGCCGCATCGCGGGAAATCGTCTCAATCGTTTCTTTGAGTCCCTTGGCATCGACGCCGGCGAGCTTGGCGAGTTCTTCAGCCGTATCTGCCTTGACGAGACCGCCTTCCTGTAAGACTTTGGCAAATTGCCAACGAGCGGCGTTTTTGCCGGAGAATGTTTCTTCGTCAAACAACACATAACCGCCGTCCACACCAAGTCGCAACATGGCCAAAGCGCAGCCCGAATAACGTGCCTGAGGTTCGTTCACGAAACGACGTCCCGTTTTGTCCACCACATACGCTTTGTCGGTATCGAGCATCAGCCAAGAAAAGGAAGCCACACCTTTTTGTGTCGCCGTGTAGAACTTCGGCACCGACTCCATATCTTCCAATGCGGCACCGATCGCTTTGGCAAGCACTATGCCGTCGCCTGTGCGATCCGTCGGAATGCCGCCGCCAACAAACGCAAAGCCTTTGGGCGCGGTAGACCAATAGCGCTTGTAATGCCGCATGAGTTTGTCATTATCCAAGAAGCCGCCGGTTGCCAAAATCACAGACTTTGCACCGATGGCAATTTCTCGGGCGTCTCGCGTACGCACCCTGACACCAACTACTGCACCCGAGTCGTCCTGTAAGAGCTCTTGCGCGCTCGTTTGCATTAGAAAGGTGCCGCCCATTTTGTCAATGTCCGCACGCAAACGCTTGGCGAGATCACCCATCGCGCCCTTGGGAGTCGGAAGCAAAAACGGTGCTGCCTTGGGAATCGGCAAAACATTGACACCGTTTTCATACAAAAAGTCAGCCACGGCAGGCAACTTCTCGGCACAGGCGCGCAACACGGCAGGATCGTGCTTAGCAATGCCCGAGTAGCTTGGAGACTCGGGCATGTTGTCTCTAACTTTTGAAACCGGTTCGTCAAAAAGCCCCTGATTAAGTCGCTTCCAGTAGTCTTCGATGCTCACGCCCTCTACAATGCCGTCGCGCTGATGAAAACGTGTTTGCGCGCCGAGCACCACGCCGGTCGAGTAGATGGCGTCGCCCCCGACCCAGTTGCGCTTTTCCACCACCGTAACCTTTAAACCCTGCTTTGCCAAAGTTTTGGCAGCAGTGAGCCCAGCCATACCGGCACCGACCACCAAGACGTCACAGGTGCGATCGAATGACGGTGTCTTTTTATTTTGTGCAAAACCGGTCGTTGCAAACCCTGCCGTGGCAGCCGTTGCCGTCAACAGCAATTTGCGTCGTTGAATGGTGTTCGTTTGCATATCTGTGTCCTTGCATTAATCGGGTTTGACGGCTTGAGAGCGACCGACACGAATGGCTTCGGTCGAATACTCAACTCCACCCTTGGCTGCGGTCAAAGGATCCTTGGCGATCAATTCATCCAAGGCTGCGCGACTTTGCGCTTTGGCAATCAACCAGCCGCCGGCGCTTTGAGCATAGGGACCGAACATCAAGAAGTCGCCTGCTTCGAAATGCTTCTGAAGGTAAGCCATATGATCGGCCAAATACGGTGCCACCTTTTCCTTGTCGGTTATGCGCACCGTCACCATGAAGCGTTGTTCTTTGCCTTGCGTCGAAGCCGTTTGCGGCCAGCTCTTGACGGGGTCGGGATAGAGCCCCGCGCCGTTGACTTCAATGAGCTTTTTCGAAACGGCCAAGTCTTTGGTCTGCGCGATGTAGTTTTTGAAATGTTCCGTCTGCGTGTGCTTCAGATAAGCATCGTGATCGGCATAGATTTCAAAGAACGTCAGATGTGTGGGATCGTTTTTGTCTTGCACCGCATAGATGGAGATGACGCCTTCTTCTTTTTCCACCGACAGGCGCATATTGGTGTTGACGATTTCTTTGAAAGATTCGACGTGATCGGGTTTGACATAGATTTCGGCCATGCGCACTTCCAAAGCGCTTGCCGTCGTGCTCAAACCCACCGTCATGGCCACCGCAGCCGTTGCCAATTTTTCCATCATTTTGTTCTCCGCATGAAAGTCTAAATTCATGCAGAAAGCTTATCAACCTCTCGATCAACAGTCCAATGATTTTTTCTCATTGAAATTGATACGGACGGCGTATGAGAGCCAACAAAAGGAAACGGCCGGACATCTTCCGTCATCCGGCCACAAAAGTTGGGTTTTCAGGAATCAAGACAACAGACCTCTGTCGGCGCCTTTGACCTGCTCTAACAATTCCTGCAGATTGTGCACGCGCAACTTGCGATAGATGTTGTTGCGATGCCCCTGCACGGTGCGCTCGGAGATGCCGTAACGCTCGGCCATGTTTTTATTCAGAACACCCGCGAGGATCAATTTCGTAATTTCCTTTTCTCTCGGGCTCATTTCTTCGAAAACCTGATTGACGGCTTCGGGAGTCAACCGGCCTGCGAGCTGAGCTTCATGGATGCGTGCGGCGTTGACAATGGCGGGCTCTAAGGTCTCATAATCGACCGGCTTTTTCAAAAAATCCAAAGCTCCCATCTTTAACGTCTGAATGGCCGTATCCACATCGGCATGCCCCGTGATAAAGATGATCGGCAGTCGATTGCGGTTTTCTTTCATGTAGCGCTGCAACTCCACCCCCGACATTTCGGGCATGCGAATATCGAGCAACAGACACCCGGGCACGGTTGCGTCGTCGTTATCCAAAAACTCTTGTGCCGAGCCGTAAAGCACCACATTCCAACGATTGCACTCGAGCATAAAGCCCAAAGATTCTCTGACCTGCAATTCGTCATCGACAATACGAATGCATACTTTCTTTTTAAGTTCTTCAGTCATCCGTCTCCTCTCCTTGAGCCGATACCAGTGTTACAATCGCGCGCAGACCGCCCTCCGGACGGCGTTCGAAATTCAAGTGACCACCTGAGGCTTCTGCCAAAGCCATGGCAATGGGAATTCCCAAACCTGTTCCGGTTGCCTTGGTGGTCATCAAAGGCGTGGTCAGGTGCAAGAATGTTCTGTCATCCAAAATTTTACCGTTGTTTTCAATTGTGATGATGACCCGGTTTTCATCTTGGACTGCACTGATGCGAATGCGCGCCCGCTCCTGACCTTCGTTAGCCGCTTCGATGGCGTTCTTTAAAAGGTTATGAAAAAGAATTTCTGCTTCCAAGGGATCCGCCAAAATCGATGCATTGCGGATGCCGCTCACCGAAATATGCGTTTTCGAAAGCAGTTGCGCATTAAGCCCGTGGACAGCCGACTGAATGGCATGGTGCAAATCGATCACCGTATCGCGCTTGGCATCGCCCTTTTTGTATGAGCGAACCTTTTCGACGATCTCGGTCACATTTTTGAGAGCATCGGCAATGCCCGTTCGACTCTTTTCCAACATTTTGCGATTGAGGTCTTTGCTTTCAATCGTCTCCGACAAAAGCGCCTTTTGACCGTCGCAGTAATATTTGATGGCGGCCAAAGGTTGAGAAAGCTCGTGGGCAATCATGCTTGAGAGCTGGCCGATCAACATCGTCTTTTGCATCTTTTCTTCGCGCTCGCGAAAAGCATCGGCCTTCATTTGCGCTTGGCGTTTTTCTTCCATCGTTTGAACGAGTTCGGCCGTGCGCTTTTTGACCAAAATGCCCACGCGCCAACTGTGGTACACCAGTCCCAGGGCGATGATCGCGACAAACACCAGCCAATACCAGTAGGTTTCAATCCAACGCTTGACGCTCCACTCGCGAAGATAAGCGTAGTTTTCGATCTTTAATTCTTTATAGAGACGATCGACGGCACGTATGTCCGTTGCCACACCCCAGTGATAGCCGTCATGCAAGTGGGGCATGGTCAGAAGCGTTCTGGAAATAATGTGCGCCACCCCGGGCGATGCGCCCTGCGTGACGGCAAAGGTGATTCCGGGATAAGTTCGCGTGGAGTGAACGCACTTCATAGAGTCGCTTCGCGGGTTAAGGACTCGGAAACGATTGCGCACTTCTGCGGGTTGACCTTCGAGCCAACAGGCGGTAATCAGTGCCGAATCCACTTCGCCTTCGGCCAAAGCCTGCGTGATTTCGCGATTGTCGCTTCGACCGAAAAACCGAATTTCGGAAAAATAATTTTCGGGATCGTAACCGCGCACGGCAATTTCGGCCATACCGACGCGATACCCCATAAAGGCGGTTGAAAACGATGTGGCGATGCTTCGCCCTTGCAAATCGGCAATGGTGCCGATATCCAATTGGTCTTTACGCACGAGAAAAACCCCGGCCACGCCGTTATTGGGATCGGGCGCTTCATTGGAAATCAAAGTACCGACACTGATTGCCCCGTGCATGGCCATGCGGGCATAGTACCCGGCACTGGCGATGAACGCATCGATTTCTCCCGAGATGATCCCCCTTTCAAGCGTTTGGGAGTCAAGCACGTGCACTCTGACTTCGTGCGGTGCAAAAGCGGCTTGGATACGAGCGACGGTTTCGTCCAATGCACGCTTGTCTTCGGGTTTGTTGGGCAAGATAATGATGCCGATATCCACGGGCTTGGTAATGGATGCCAAAAGCGAAGCCGAGCTGATCGCATCGGGTTCGGTTGTGTTCGCCTCCTTGTTAAGAGAGGTTTGCGCAAAGGCTGCGCCCGCAACCGCAAGTGTCGCCCACGTCAACAAAAATTGACCGACTCGCTTAACAATGGCTCTCACAAAACCCTCGTTGCCAACATTGGATTCAGTTGAAAAAGATTTGCACAGGCACAGTCTGATCCGTCGTCAAACCCATACCGTTTAATTCCACCACACCCATCTCGCAACGGAAAAGCTTGCTCTGACCGGTGCCTTTGACGATGGGATCGGCAACGATTTCCCCGTTGTGTTCCGACACCGAAACACACAGTCTGCCGTTGACACCCGCATCGATATCGCACGACATTTTTGCCGAGACATAGCGATATTTTGCCGCAGGCAGACAAAAAGCGCGACGCATTTGCGGCAACAATACGCACTGTGCAATGGCAATCACCCCCAAAGGATTGCCGGGCAACCCCATCAAGGCGCACCCGCCGGCAAACTTGCCCACAACAAACGCGGGCATTTTGCTCTCCAAAGCCGGTTGCTCGACTTCGTGACCGCCGGCTTCGGAAAGCGCACAACGGATAAAGTCGGCCCGCCCCTTGCCGGTGCCGCCTACCGTCACGATAACGTCGCACTTGGCCGAAAGTTCCTTCATTACGCCGGCAATCGTTTGGCAATCGTCTTGGACAATGCGGCAATCGATGTCTCGCATGCCGTTATTTTCAAAAAGAGCCTTTAAGTAAACGGTGTTGCTCGACACACGCAAAAAAGCATCGTCGCTATAGGCGGTTGCCCCCTTAATCTCGGTGCCTGTGGCGATGATGCCGATTTTTGGAGAACGCACACAATGCACTTGTTCGATCTTAGCCTCGGCCAAAAGGGCGGACTCTTTGGCACCGATGCGCGTGCCTTTGGACAGAATCAATTCCCCTTTCTTCCATTCGCTGCCTTGAAATTCGACATTTTCTCCGCAGCCGGCTTCATTTTGATACGCGGTGTCATCCCACGGATTCATAGAACTGATCACGGCATCGGCGCCAACGGGTAGCGCGCCGCCCGTGTTGACCCAAACGGCTTCGTTGGCACACAACCTATGCATTTGCAAAGGAGCCGAGCCGTTTTCAATACTACGTCCTCGGGAAGTGCGTCGATGTGCATCGTCTTTGGAGTTGACGGCCCAACCGTCGCGAATGGCACACGTATAAGGCGGAATGTCGGCCGAACACACCACATCCTCGGACAATACACGTCCGAAAGCCTGTGCAACGCAAGTCAGAATGTTGCCGCCTTGAATCCAGTCGGTCGGCGTCAAATAGGGTTTTAAAACAAAGTAGCGCATCTTTATGGGGTCGATTTTGGGATATGCAATTCCCGTTTTTTTATTGCGCACGATTTTGGCGCAAAAAGTACTCGAGTACATCCAATCTCCGTTGATTCTTTTTTCTCGTCCTCAAAAACGACTGATGCCGTCGCCATTTCTCGACCATGACAAAAATTTTCAGATACTCGAGTAGTTTTGATAGAAAAATTCGTTTTCGAAGAAAAAGACGTTGTCAAAAGCGTTGTTCTTTAGCCGAAGAAACTTTTTTCAAAGGCTTCTGTGTTGACGATCTCTCCGGCATACCCCAACTTAAGTGTCGGAGAAGACGAAAACGATCGATTATTTCAGGAGAGAGAATCATGGGCTTAACCGAATTATTGAAAAGCCTGCAATTGCCTGAAGACATCACCCGACGCGGCTTTTTGCAAGCCACGTCGGCAGCTGCTGTCCTCGGTATGATGAACCAAGCCAATGCCGGCAATACGGCACGACCCTACATTATTTTGGAATCCCCGCAAGGCTTGATTTTGGGCGACCCCAACCTGTGCGTCAACTGCCAGCGTTGCGAATTGGTCTGCACCGAATTCAACGAAGGCAAGTCCGATCCCAAGCTTGCGCGCATCAAGATCGGCCGCAACATCCCCTTCGGTTTGCCCGGCAACGCGCTCGCACCCGCTCAGCAAGGCATTTGGGGTAACGGCATCGTGACGCAAGACACGTGCCGCCAGTGTCCTCACCCCGTTCCTTGCGCCAACGCTTGCCCGCAAGGCGCAATTCGCGTCGATGACAAGACGGGCGCTCGCTTTGTCGACACCGATCTTTGCACCGGCTGCAAACTGTGTCAAAACGCCTGCCCCTGGGGCATGATGACCTTTGACGAAGAAGAACAAAAAGCAAGCAAATGCCACCTTTGCCACGGCAAGCCCAAGTGCGTCAAAGAATGTCCCGCACAAGCACTTCGTTTCGTTCCCTGGAAGGATCGCACCAGAGAAATTCTCAAGGCCGCCCCGCACGGCTATTTGCCGGAAGAAAATCGCAAGCAGTGCGCTGCCTGCCACGGTTAATTCGAAAAAGC
>JAUNOJ010000070.1 GCA_030531135.1 Sutterellaceae bacterium
CGCTGCTTGGAAGTACGGCTTAACGCTTGTCATCAACGAGTTTTCGTTGGCACCCTCGCCCGTGTGGGTGGCGCTAAACGACCTCTTTGAAGGCGGCCGATTGCGTGTGGATGCGCTTGGGAAAACTTTCCCGAAGCACCCCAACACGCGCATTGTCATTACCGACAATTGTCGGGCACTGGCAACGAACCGCGACTATGTCGGGCGACGTCGTCAGGACCTGACCTCGGCCGAGCGTTTTTGGCACGTTGAGGCTCGCTGGCCGTCTGCGCAACAGGAGTTTGATCTTCTGATGCAAAAGACGGCGCGTTTGGCTCGATTCTACGGTTTGCAAATAGAAGACTTTTTCGAAAGTATCGTCTATGCGGCCGTGCGTTTTGCCAACGTCACCCGCCAAGCGGCTGCCAACTCCAACAGAGCCGTGCGGCTGCCTGCGATCTCCACGCGCGTTTTAGTGCGCTTTATGGAGATTACGGTTGCCAAGTTCCATGAAAATCCGCTCAGTCATACGATCCTTGAAGACGCTTTAAAGCTCGCACTTGCCGCGGGCTTGTCGCCTGACAAGGAGTCGATGATCATCGATTGGATGCATGCCGAATTCGCCACAGGCTTTCGGCAACGGTCGAAGAAGTGTGCTGTCAAAATCGAAATTCAAATCGAAAGAGACGATGAGGAAAAAGACGATGTTTAGGTGAAAACCGACATCGTTTTTTTTCATCCGCACTTTTACCTGCCCCAGTCTACGTGACAAGATGCGCTGCTTTTTAAACCGGCGCACCCCCAAAGCCGACGCCCCTTTCGCGGCACTCGACTCCGTTTTGCTTTCATGCACTTTTGTCTGTTCGTACGAGCCACAATTGTGTCCGCAAATTCGGATTCGGTGCCCGGGCGTCGGGTTTGGGACCTTTGCATCTTTTCTTTCACGTCCGACACCCTTTCATGCTCTCCCGCCTGTTTGCCTCTCGAAATCACATAACTGACGAAGCCGATTGCTTCCATGAAGTCTCTTTGACTTTTGAACCCATGCGACTTGTCATTGACGGCAGAACGTGGCAAGAGCAATTGCAAATGGCAGGCATCCGCGATGCGGTGTGCATCCTGATCGAGACCAAACTCCGGATTCTGTTTGCGCGTTTTTGCCCTGATGTGCAAAAAGTGCTGACGCACGACGATCAGCGTCTCGTCAAGGCGACGGCACGCACATTTTTAACGCTCGTCGAATCGAGCAAACTCAAGGCTTTGGGCGCGATTTCGGTGGACGACATCATTGCTTTGATCGCCTCAATCGCAATCGCGACCATCCGAAAAGATTTTGGCGGCAAATATTGCGTCGCAAATTTCCGTCGTCTTCGTTCGGTTCATCAGACGCATGCCAATGTCCTCTCGGTACTGAAATCCGGTCTCACGCACGAGAGTTTTGCATTGTTTTGTGCCGTCGTCGACCTCTTGAGATTTCGTGCGGACATATCCCGCCTCGGGACACGCTTTGATGTGTCGGCCTTGGCCGATTTTGTCGAAGCTCTCGGCGCATTGACGATGACAGACGCTTCCGACTTGACGGCCCTGCGGGTACAGACACTCTTTTTAAAGACGGACGTCGAGCATTTTTCCGAACTGGTGCTATTGGAGCTGAGTCCCGTGACGGGACAGCTGACGGCAGGACTCGTTCGTTTGTCGCTTTTATTCACGCGTTTGAAAAGCACCCTGCCGGAAGTCGACGAATCGATGCTCACGCATGCATTATGTCGCACGCAGATGTGTGAGCGCGCGCTTTGGGTGACCGATCCCGTCGCTGGCGAAAACACGACGCGAACGCTGCCCAACACCAGGGTTTTGGCCTTGAGCGAGGCTTATTTGCAGGCACTCATTCGCACCAAAGAAGTTTGCACCGACTTTCGAGTGACGGGCTTTGAATCGCTTTTTGTGACAACCACGAATGACGCCCGCGATGTTGCTAGCTTCAATGGCGGCACG
Organism: Sutterellaceae bacterium; assembly: GCA_030531135.1. GTDB lineage: Bacteria > Pseudomonadota > Gammaproteobacteria > Burkholderiales > Burkholderiaceae_F > Duodenibacillus. The sequence goes on from JAUNOJ010000070.1 coordinate 1,975, forward strand.
ACCGTACTTTCTTTTTTGTCGACGACCTTAACGCTGTCTCTCGTCCCCTCACCCTTTGCCATGCGATTGCGCGAAGCCCTGCGTCAAATCGAACGGCAGCTCCATGAAACGCCGGCGTTGTCTGCGCTTTATCTGCCCGGCAACGGGTCAAGCACTTTGCAGGCGCCCTCGGCCGTGTTTGTTCCGGTCGATTTATTCCCCTTGACCGAAGGTGCTTTTCGACAAGTCGACGCTTTGATCAAACCCTGCGACTATGTCGCGCATACCCGTTTGGACGGTGTGGCATTCGGTCAAACGATTGATGCGCAAAAGTTGGCTCTGACGGTCTCCGAGCGCAAAGCCTTGGCGGCACAACCCGTTGTCGACGACACTCTCACGTGGCCGGTTCTATATAAAGAGAAGTTTGTGCGCGGCTTCGTTTTTGTTTTGGACGACGCCGTACTTACGAAAGACGCCGTTGCCCGGTGGATGATCGAGCGTTTGGCCGAGTGTCGTCAAAAGGCTTTGGCCGTTGCAACCGAAATAGAGTCTCGCAGTCAATCCTTTTTAAATCAGACGGCTGTGAACAAACTCCTTCAAAACTACGACGCGGACTTTATGGATTTGGCTGCCAACGTTTCTTTGGCCGATGTGATCAAGCGTCACCCGTCGGTTCATCTTAAATTGGCCATGATGGCTTACACCCGTGAAAAACGCGCGGCCGCGTCTTTGAGGATCTGATGAACGTATGACGAGCGAACTCGATACCCGACGACAACTCGATACGGCTGCGGCCGAGTCGATGGCAACGCTGACGTGGCGTGCCGCTTACGAACTGCCTGCGGCCTGGATGTGGCTGATCGCGGGCCTTTATTGCTTGGGGGCGGCCATGGCGTATTTAAGCCTCTTTTACGGCCTTCTGGGACTTGTGAGCCTTGCGATGAGCGTGATGCGTTTTCGTTCGGCACGATTTGTTCTGCGTGCCAGAGCGGCGTTAAAAGGGTCACCTTTGCAACTCATCAACCACAAAACCTTACAGGCGCACTTAAAAGAAGTCGATCGAGCCAATGAAAAGCGCGCGGGTAAAAAGATCGACGGCGTGTGGTTCGGATTCGGCTTTGATTGGACGCCGGAGCACGCGCAAAAGCTCTATGAATTGAGCAAAATCGCCTCCGACACCCTTGTGCCCTCAAAATGGATCATGCATGCGGCGTTTTTAAAGGATCCCGTCGGCAAAGACATAGAGGCCATCGGTTGGGCGGCTTTGGACGGTCTTGAAACAAACAAAGTCGATGTGACCGTGACGGAAAAGACTTTGGAAGGCGGCACGCTGATTGTGGGAACAACGCAAGCGGGCAAAGGCGTGTTGCTCACTAGCCTCGTCACACAGGCCGTCTGGCGCGGCGACACCGTCATCATCATCGATCCCAAAAACAGCTCGAGACTTAAAAACGCCGTCTTTGAAGCTTGTAAAACCGTCGGGCGATCCAAGCCCTATGTGTTTGATCCGTCGGAAAAGTCCGACGTGCGTTTAAACCCTTTGGCCAACTTTTCGCGCACCGCGGAACTTGCGAGCCGCATTACCGCCACCATGAACGACAACGGCCCCTTTACAGCCTTTGCGTGGTCTGCCGTGCACGTTGTTTGCGAACTCATCCACTACTGTGGCAGGCAACCCACCATTGCGGCAGTCGAAAGCACTTTGGCGCACGGACTTCAAGATCTGTTGTTGGAAGCCATGAAGATTGATAAAGGCGAAACGGCCGTGGAAATGATGCAACAGGATATCGAAACGCGAGGCCTCAAAGGCAGAGATGCGATGTTGGCGCTTTGCAAGGCTTGGCATGAAGGTGGCGGCGACGAAGAAGTCATTGCCATGGGCATAGCCGTGTTTTCGCACGACCCGGTGCACTACTCCAAGATCACGGCAAGTTTGATGCCCACGCTCGCGATGCTCACAAGCGGCGCTCTGCGAGATTCTCTGTCGCCCGATACCGAGGGCTATGACAGACGCCCGGCGCTTTCTTTGGGACAAGTGTTGGATCAAAACCAAGTGCTTTATGTGTGTTTGAATTCGCTACCCGATCCGGTGGTGGCCTCTGCCATCGGCTCCATTATGCTTGCGGACTTGGCAGGTTGCGCGGGTGCACGCTACAACAATCCGGACGCCAATCGCCATCGCGTGAGTCTTTTTGTGGACGAATGCAGTAACGTCATGAATCGATCTCTCATTGAACTTCTAAACAAAGGGGCTGAGTCCGGTATCCGTACGACTTGCGCCATGCAAACGGTGAGCGACTTGGCCGCGCGTTTGGGGAATGTGAACGAAGCGCGTATGGCTTTGGGTAACTTCAATACGTTGGTCAGCCTTCGAACCAAGGATCGTGTCACCCAGGAGTTTGTGGCCGAGACCTTCGGGCGCACTTACATTGCCAATACGTCGGCCACCATTTCATCGAACTCCGACCCCGACAATCCCGGTCGCTTTACCGCGAGTTACGCAAGACAATTGGCGGGGTCGCGCGAAGAAATCATTCCGCAGGACGTTTTGGGAAAGCTCCCCAATTGCGAATACTTTGCGTCTTTGGCGGGCGGCCGAATCGTTAAGGGCCGTATTCCGATTTTGGCGAGTTAAGGATTTTGTGAAATGCATGGACAAATCGGTTTTTGGAAAATTTCGGTTTTGGTGCTCGCAGCATGGGTGACGATGGTTGCCGTTTTTGAACCCGGCGAAATCAAAGCGCAGATTAACGACGAGCTGGCGATGTGTTCGAACGTTTGTTCCTCTCGCGTCGAACGGGTTCGGGAATCGGTGGCGGAATGCTTTGCTACGTTTGAAAAGAAGCTTGTGCGTGCGATTTATGCCATTCCGACCGAGGGGCTTGGAGACGCTGCCTATGAGGGACTGTTTCTCGCCGTGATCGATCCCAACGGGATTCATTGCGTATTGGAGACGGTTAGCGCTTTATTTGAACTCTTTGCGGTGCGAGTTGCGGCTCTCGTGTCCTTTTTGAAGGTATTGGTCGTGCTCATTGTTGCGGGTGTTGTGGATGCCGTAAGTCTTCGCAAGATTGCGAGCGTTTCTTTTCGATCGGCTAAGCCCGTCGTTTCCGATTGGGCTTTGACGGGTGCGAAGCTTCTTCCCCGACTCGGGGTTTTGGTGTTGTTTGTGCCCTTTGGAAATATGCAGTTGGCGGCTGTGACGGTTTGGGTGGCAGCTATGGTTTCGCTGACGGTTTGGTTACGGCATTTTCATCGGTTTGAGCGGTAACGGGGTCGAAATTGCGCCCCTGCGGCAGAAGCCAAAGGGACGTATGAGTTGAGCTGAAAACTCAATCAAAGTGGAACCAATAACCTAAACTGGCTCGTGCAAGCTCTTGAGCATTGCATCACGCAATATGGCATTGATTCGAGTTTGATAACCTTTACCTTGCGACTTCAACCACGAAATGATATCTGAATCAATGCGTCATGAACACAGAATTGCAAAAGCTCGGCGTGCCCTTGGTGCAGTTTACGGACAATGTCGATTCCGTGACCACGACGATTTTTTTGCTTAAACCCACGATGCACGACATGGTTAGAAAAGATTTGTCGGACGTGAACCGCGATTTGATCGAATTTTGCTCGATTCCCAGAACCCGACAGGAGATTACCGACTTTTTCGGGGTGGGCACGACTTCTTACGTCGTTGCTCGCTTTGTCGCTCCCTTGGTGGAAGCCGGTGTTTTGTCGATGACTGTGCCAGAAAGCCCCAAGAGCAAGTTCCAGAAGTATTTTGCGACGAAGCCCTAGGCCAAGACCATCCGGATCAAGCTGGAGCTGCTTGAAACAACTTATTCAACGATAGAACAAAAACTTCCAAAAGTACATTTGCAGTTACTTTGGGATCCTTTTTGATGCCCTATTTTTAAATTAAAAGATTTTTTGTGAGCTTTTAGAAATATAAAGGAGGTATTGACCGACGAAACACAGACGTCCCACGGGATGGAGGCCGTGAGGGACCACGGAATTCGTCTTTGCCGGAGTTGGCGGATTGCGGGCCGATGCATGGGGCTCGGCTTGAAGAAATCAAACCGGAAAAAATTACGCCCCGAGGGTAGCTGCCAACGGGGCGTAGGAGGAATGTGGTGCTTCATTTACACAACCACATATCCGCCATTGTAGCATGGCTACGCAAGCATTTAGTCGTGGAACAGGGCGATTGCATGAATTATGACTCTTCAGCCCCCAAAACTTGTGGTAGGTCATCGACCTGAGCCAACAGTTCAACAGCACCAGCGGCGGTATTGCACAGTTGCTGGGTCGTTTTGATTGAGTAATTCTGCTTTGTCGTTTGCTTTATGACCTTCTGAATTCCTCGAATAGCGTTCAATCCGATCTTGTTTAAGCAGACGCGGTTTTGCAGGTAGTTTGCGTCGCGACACTGGATGCGATCCTGGTTAAAAGGATTGTCCAGACACCAATGCATTTTGTTTTCAATCGACCAATGACTGCGGATGATCTCGGCAATGCGCTCTTCACTGACTTGCTTCGGATCAATGGACGATATGAAATATCGAGTATGGCAACTCGGGCGTTCATCGCCGACAGTGTTGTCCAATTTCTTTTCACTGTAGGTCGTTGTTTCGATCAAACAGCCCTTGTCCAACCCGTCCCAGGCCTCTTTCAAAGGTTTGGAAAGAAAGCGTCCGTCAATAACTTTGTACGTGCGGCGTTCGATGCGGTTATGGTCGACATCTTTCGTTTCAAACGTTTTAACGTGACTGACATCAGCCGTGCCGGAAAACAAAGAACGCACTTCAGCCGTAAATGTCGGATGGTTTTCTTTCAGGGCGAGGCAGTAGTGGACATTCCTCTGATGCAGGTACGCAACCAACTTCTTTTGCGTGTGCATGGCATCGGCCGTGACCACGTCGCCGGGACGCAAATCCATCATCTCGAGCAGGTTGATCGCTTCGCTGATTTCATTTTTCTTGGATTCGATCAACTTGGCTTGCAAACACACTGCGTTGGTGGATTCGAACGCGCCCAAGATAAAACGTCCATGAGGAAATTCAGGCGTTTTCGAGCCTTTGATGGCTTGTCCGTCAAAGTGAAATACCCTTTGTCCAACCTTCTGAATCATGGGAGTAGCGACGGCAACGAGCAGCTGTTGAAACTTCAGCGGATCAATCAGCTTGAGGAGACGATTGACCGTGTCGTGCGAGATGTCTTTCTCGGGAAATTCGCCCAAAAGCATCTCCAACTCCGAGCGGTTTTGACGCCAATACAGGGCGATGCTGACCGAACTGGTGTAGCCGGCGCAAGCGGCCAACAAAGCGACAAACAGCACGACTTCCAAAGGATACTCGACCTTGGCTTCCTGGCGGACTTCTTCAACCGACTCCACAGCATTACGAATGGTCTTGACCAAACCTTTTTGCCCATTTTCCTGCACGGTTTCTTCGACGGTTTTAACCGCTTCATCGTTCTTTTCGGCGAGTTCTTTTTTTAACCTGGCCACCTCCAAGTTCTTCAGATAACTGGGGCTGTATTTGAAGGCTCCGTCCTTGATGCTGCCGAGATTCACGCGCTTGGAAACAGAGCGCTTCTTGACCGGATCATAGGGATTGCCGAGATCGCGATAGACATAATAACGCGACGATTTTTCTTGCCAATAGATGCCGTAATCGTTCTTGAGTTCTTCGGGAACGAGGGCGTGAATTTCAGCGGGGATGCGGGACATAAAACGGGTTCCTGTTACGTATAGCCTATAGGTATATTCTAACAAAAACAGCTCGAAAAATCAAGCCGTTTTTGAAAAATACCCCAATAAAATCAGGGGACTTTAGGTGACGTTGGCTCGTTACAACGGAAATTCATGCAATCGCCCTGGTCAATTTTTTTGATTTCGCACTCGGACGTGTGTTGCAAATTTACAAAAAAGACCGACCACCTCGCGACGCACTTCGCTTGACGGTCGGCCTTTTTGAGACATCTGGGCTTTTTTGAAAGTCCTTTCAGAAAAGTTTCATCCGGATGAAACTTATGATCGAATCAACCTCGCAGAAAAGGTTAAGCACAGCTACAATCCAACATCCAACCTTTTACACTATAAAAAAATGACGCATCGAACGTGTATTGACCTCTTTTCTGGCGCTGGTGGTCTGTCTGAGGGGCTATCACAAGCTGGATTTCATAGCCTCTATGCCTCAGAAATTATTGCGCCTTATGCTAATACCTATCAAAAAAATCATCCCACTGCATTGGTAGAGACAGCTGACATCCG
>JAUNOJ010000071.1 GCA_030531135.1 Sutterellaceae bacterium
GGTGTCTCCGGCCGTGCTTTCGACGGTCGCGGCAACTACAACGTTGGCCTCAAGGAACAGATCATTTTCCCGGAAATCGAATACGACAAGATCGATGCGGTCCGCGGTATGAACATTTCCATCACGACGACGGCGAAGACCGACGAAGAAGCCAAGGCTCTTCTGGCCGGTTTCAACTTCCCGTTCCGTAATTGAGATAGGTGCAAGTAAATGGCAAAGTTATCTTTGATTAACCGCGAACTCAAGCGTGAAGCCACTGTGGCTAAGTTCGCAGCCAAGCGCGCCGAACTCAAGGCGATTATTAACGACGCTTCCCGCTCTATGGAAGAACGCTTCGACGCCCGTTTGGCTCTGCAGGCTCTGCCGCGCAATGCCAGCCCCGTGCGTTTGCGTAACCGCTGCGGCCTCACGGGCCGTCCGCGTGGCACCTTCCGTAAGTTCGGCTTGGCTCGCGGCATGATTCGTGACGCAGCCATGCGCGGTGACATTCCCGGCCTGATCAAGGCCAGCTGGTAAGCGAGGAGATTACTAAATGAGTATGAGTGATCCGATCGCCGATATGCTGACCCGTATCCGTAACGGTCAGATCGTCGACAAGACTGAAGTCGTGATGCCGAGCTCCAAGCTCAAGGTCGCGATTGCACAGGTTCTTAAGGACGAAGGCTACATCGACGGTTTCAACGTCGTTGCCAATGAAGGCAAGGCCGAACTGCATATCGGTTTGAAGTATTACGCGGGCCGTCCCGTGATTGAACGCATCGAACGCGTCTCTCGCCCCGGCTTGCGCATCTATAAGAACCATGAGTCCATTCCGCAGGTGATGAATGGCTTGGGTATTGCCATCGTGTCCACCCCCAAGGGTGTGATGACCGATCGCAAGGCCCGCGCTGCCGGTATCGGCGGTGAAGTTCTCTGCTACGTTGCTTAATTGGGAGGTGCAATATGTCTCGTATTGGTAAGCATCCCGTTGAGCTCGCCAGCGGCGTGACCGCTGTCATCGCAGACGGCTTCATCACTGTCAAGGGTCCGAAGGGCGAAGTCAAGACGCACGTTCTTCCCTTGGTGACCATTGAACAGGAAGGCAACGTCCTTTCGTTCAAGCAGATGGACGAATCCCGTCAATCCAACGCCAACGTGGGTACCCAGCGTGCTCTCGTTGCCGACATGAACAAGGGCGTCTCCCAGGGCTTCGAAAAGAAGCTCACTCTCGTGGGCGTGGGCTATCGTGCTCAAGCTCAGGGTGACAAGCTCAACCTTCAGCTCGGTTTCTCTCACCCCGTCGTGCACCAGATGCCCGCCGGCGTGACCTGCGAAACCCCGAGCCAGACCGAAATCCTGATCAAGGGTGCGGACAAGCAGAAGGTTGGTCAGACTGCTGCCGTGATTCGTGGCTATCGCGCTCCCGAACCCTACAAGGGCAAGGGCATCCGCTATGCTGACGAACGCGTCATCATCAAAGAAACCAAGAAGAAGTAAAGCGGGGACGTGAGATCATGATTAATAAGAAGCAAAACCGTCTGCGTCGCGCCGGTGCTACTCGCGCCCGCATCAAGCTGCAGAAGGTCAATCGTTTGTCGGTGCATCGCACCAACCTGCACATTTACGCCAACATCATTTCCGCTTCCGGCGACCGCGTTCTCGTGAGCGCCTCGACTGCCGAAGCTGAAGTTCGCGCCAAGCTCGCTGCCGAAGGCGGCAACGGCGGCAATATTGCTGCTGCCAAGATCGTTGGTGCCCGTTTGGCTGAAAAGGCAAAGGCTGCCGGTATCGAATCCTGCGCTTTTGACCGTTCCGGTTATCGTTACCACGGCCGCGTTGCCGCGCTGGCCGAGGCCGCGCGCGAAGCCGGCCTCAAGTTCTAATAGGAATCGAGGCTTATGGCTAAGGTTGATAAGAAGAACGCCGTTGAAGAAATCGATGACGGCATTCGCGAAAAGATGATTGCGGTGAACCGCGTCACCAAGGTTGTTAAGGGCGGCCGCATTTTGGCTTTCGCCGCTTTGACAGTTGCCGGTGACGGTAACGGTGCTGTCGGTATGGGTACCGGCAAGAGCCGTGAAGTTCCCGCTTCCGTGAGCAAGGCCATGGAACGTGCCCGCAAGAGCATGAAGAAGGTTCCGTTGAACAACGGCACCATTTTCCACGCTGTTGAAGGCCACCACGGTGCCAGCCGCGTTTTGTTGATGCCCGCCGCCGAAGGTACCGGCGTGATTGCCGGCGGCCCGATGCGTGCCGTTTTGGATGCCGTCGGTATCCGTAACGTTTTGGCTAAGGCTTACGGCTCCACCAACCCGTACAACATGGTCCGCGCCACGCTCGACGCGCTTGCGAACCTGCATTCTCCGGCTGACATTGCTGCCAAGCGCGGCAAGTCCGTTGAAGAAATCACGGCGTAAGGTCCTAAGGAGATATTGAAAAAATGTCTGATAAGAAGACCGTTAAAGTCACGCTCGTCAAGAGCCCCATCGGCACCGGTGCCAAGCACCGCGCCACGTTGCTCGGGCTCGGCTTGAAGAAGCTGCACCAGACGCGCGAACTCGAAGATACGCCCGCAGTGCGCGGTATGATCACCAAGGTCGCATTCCTTGTGCGCGTTGAATCTGAGGAATAACAAATGCGTTTGAATACGATTAAGCCCAATGAAGGTGCTACGAGCCAGGCTCACCGCGTCGGTCGCGGTGTCGGCTCCGGCTGGGGCAAGACCGCTGGTCGCGGCCACAAGGGTCAGAAGTCCCGTGCTGGCGGCTTCCACAAAGTCGGTTTTGAAGGCGGCCAGATGCCCTTGCATCGTCGCTTGCCCAAGCGCGGCTTTACTTCGATGACGCGTCGCTTCGTCGAAGTTGTCCGCCTCAATGAACTTGAAGCTATGCCCGTTGATGTGATCGACTTGGCTGCTCTGAAGCAGGCCAACGTTGTGTCCATCCTCGCTCAGAACGCTCGCGTGATCCTCTCGGGTGCCATCACCCGCAAGGTGACCGTTCGCGGCTTGGGCGTGACCAAGGGTGCCAAGGCTGCTATCGAAGCTGCCGGCGGCACCGTGGAAGCCTAATTAGCTTTTGTTCAATTAACGCTTTAAGGACACAGACGTGGCGAATAGCCCCAGCACTAAACAGACGGGGTGGGCAAAGTACGGTGATTTGAAAAATCGCTTGTTCTTCCTTCTGCTCGCCCTGGTCGTGTACCGTATCGGCGCTCACGTGCCGGTCCCGGGTATTGATCCCGACATGCTTCGCCAGCTCTTCAATGAGCAGCAAGGCGGCATTCTCGGGCTGTTCAACATGTTCTCCGGTGGCGCTTTGTCGCGCTTCTCGGTGTTCGCACTCGGTATCATGCCCTACATCTCTGCATCCATTATCATGCAGATGCTGTCGTACGTGTTACCGAGTCTTGAAGCGTTGCGTAAAGAAGGCGAAGCCGGCCGCCGCAAGATTACTCAATACACGCGCTACGGCACGTTGGCATTGGGTTTCTTCCAGGCTGTCGGTATCGCAGTTGCTCTTGAAACCCAGCAGGGTTTGGTGATCGATCCCGGTTACATGTTCCGCTTTACCTGTGCGGTGAGCCTTGTGACCGGCACCATGTTCTTGATGTGGCTTGGCGAACAGATCACCGAACGCGGTTTGGGTAACGGCATCTCGATCATCATTTTTGCAGGTATTGTGGCTGGCTTGCCCAATGCAGCAAGCGGCTTGTTCCAGCTTGTGAGCACCGGTGCAATTTCTCCCTTGTCTGCAATCTTCGTGATCGCAGTGGTCGTTTTGGTGACGGCTTTCGTAGTGTTTATCGAACGCGGCCAGCGTCGCATTACGGTGAACTATGCTCGTCGCCAGATCGGTAACAAGATTTACGGCGGTCAGGCTTCTTATCTGCCGCTCAAGATGAACATGTCGGGTGTGATTCCTCCGATCTTTGCTTCGTCTTTGATTTTGTTCCCGGCAACGTTGGCAGGGTGGTTCACAACCGGTGACTCCACGCGTTGGATTCGTGACTTGGCAGCATCGCTCAGTCCCGGCCAGCCCCTGTACACGCTTCTTTATGCCGCTTTGATTATTTTCTTCGCCTTTTTCTACACGGCGTTGGTTTTCAACCCGAAGGAAACGGCGGAAAACTTGAAAAAGAGTGGTGCGTTCGTTCCCGGTATTCGTCCGGGCGAACAGACGGCTCGCTACATTGACAAAGTGCTCGTGCGCTTGACTTTGGGCGGTGCCGCTTACTTGACATTCGTTTGCTTGGTTCCGGAATTCTTGAACTTGCGTTTCAATGTTCCGTTCTACTTCGGCGGTACGTCGTTGTTGATCGTGGTGGTTGTGACCATGGACTTTATGAATCAGGTTCAGGCTTACATGATGTCTCACCAGTATGAGAATTTGCTCAAGAAGACCAACTTCAAGGGCTTTGGCTCCGGTCTGTAATAAGATCTGAGTCTGAATAAACCAAAGTGCCGACCCGCGCTTTCAACCAGAGCGCGGGTTCGACATGAATAAAAAATGAGGAAGTTCAAAAATACGACTTCTTGTTGATATGATGAGCTTCAACCACAAACTCTTGTGATTTTGTAAGGAGCACTACGCCTTGCAGATGTAAAACATGAGGGTAGGGGTCTTGTTTTTTTGGAAAAATCGGTTAAAATTCGCCGCTTTCCCCATGTAGGCACTCTTTAAAGAGCGCTCGGTCTATAAGATCGGGCTGGAGATGAAAATGAAGGTTAACGCTTCGGTCAAAAAAATGTGCCGCAAGTGCAAGATCATTAAGCGCAAAGGCGTTGTGCGCGTGATCTGCGAAGACCCGCGTCACAAGCAGCGTCAAGGCTAATGAGGTAAATACAAATGGCTCGTATCGCCGGTATTAATATTCCGCCGAATCAGCACAGCGTGATCGGCCTGACCGCCATCTATGGCATCGGTCGTTCCCGTGCTCAGGATATTTTGGATTCCTGCGGCATTGAACATTCCAAGAAGGTCAAGGACTTGACTGATGCGGATCTCGAAAAGATCCGTGAAGCGGTTGGTCAGTTCACCGTCGAAGGTGACCTGCGCCGTGAAGTTCAGCTCTCGATCAAGCGTCTGATTGACTTGGGCACGTATCGCGGCTTCCGTCATCGCCGCGGTTTGCCGGTGCGCGGTCAGCGCACCCGTACCAACGCTCGCACCCGCAAGGGCCCGCGTAAGGTTGGCGTCACGCTCAAGAAGTAATCACAAAGGATAGTTATGGCTCCCAAATCTCAGCAGGCAGCTCGCGCCCGCAAGAAGGTGAAGAAGGTTGTGACCGAAGGCATCGCACACGTGCATGCTTCCTTTAACAACACGATCATCACCATCACCGACCGTCAGGGCAACGCCGTTGCAGCTAGCTCGGCCGGTGCTCAGGGTTTCAAGGGCTCTCGTAAGTCCACGCCGTTCGCAGCCCAGGTGGCAGCAGAACACGCTGGCAAGATTGCTCTCGAATTCGGTTTGAAGAACGTCGAAGTCCGCATCATGGGTCCCGGCCCCGGCCGCGAATCCAGCGTTCGTGCTCTCAATGCCCTCGGCATTCGTGTTACGAGCATCCAGGACGTTACGCCCGTTCCTCACAACGGTGTTCGCCCCTCTAAGCGTCGTCGCGTGTAATTAAGAAACAATTTTTCAATTCGTATCCTGCGTTTGCGTTAGTTTTTATCGTTAAACGCAAACTCAATGCGGTGCAAACCGCAGGATAGAAGAGGTAACAAATAAAATGGCACGATATCTCGGTCCCAAGTTGAAGCTCTCGCGCCGCGAGGGTTCCGACCTCAATCTGAAGAGCGCCCGTCGTTCCTTTGACTCCAAGGTCAAGAGCGCCGACGTCAAGCCCGGCCAGCATGGCAAGATCTCCGGGCAGCGTCTCTCGGACTACGGTACGCAGTTGCGCGAAAAGCAGAAAGTGAAGCGTACCTATGGCGTTTTGGAACGCCAATTCCGCCGTTACTACGCGGAAGCCAGCCGTCGTACCGGCAACACGGGTGAAACGCTCTTGGCGTTGCTCGAATGCCGTCTCGACAACGTTGTTTATCGCATGGGTTTTGGTTCCACGCGCGGCGAAGCTCGCCAGCTCGTGAGCCACTGCGCTATTCTTGTCAATGGCAAGAAGTGCAACATCCCGTCTTACTCCGTTAAGGCCGGTGATGTCATCTCCATTCGTGAGTCTGCCAAGAAGCAGGTTCGTATCGCCGAAGCTCTCGAATTGGCCTCTCAGGCCGGTTTCCCGGGCTGGGTGAGCGTTGATGCCAAGAAGATGGAAGGTACGTTCAAGAACGTTCCGGCCCGCGACGAAATCGCACACGACATCAACGAAGCTCTCGTGGTCGAACTTTACTCGCGTTAATCTGGTTGACGATTTCGGAGATTGTTTGCCCTGTAGTGCAAGGCTTTTCTCCGAAACCGACAAGCGAATTTATGGGCGTCCGACTCTTTTTGGGGTGTCGGACGCACAAGCATTTTTAAAATCCCCAAAAAAATTTCCAACAACTCAGCCTTATCGGTGTAACGAGCCGAGGGTATTGAATAGGAAACTCATAAAATGGCAAATACTTCGCTCTTGAAGCCGACGACGGTCGAAGCCGTCATCGACGAAAAGAACCCCAATCGCGCTGTCATCACGCTCGAACCGTTCGAACGCGGCTACGGTCACACGTTGGGCAATTCATTGCGTCGCATCCTTTTGGCTTCCATGGTGGGTTATGCTCCGACCGAAGCCACGATCGTGGGCGTGGTGCACGAGTATTCTCAGATTGACGGCGTCATGGAAGACGTTGTCGACATTCTCCTCAACCTCAAGGGCGTGGTCTTCAAGCTTGAAGGCGGTCGCGAAGACGTGATTTTGCGTTTGCAAAAGAGCGGCACCGGCCCCGTGACGGCTGCAGACTTCGATTTGCCCCATGACGTGACGGTTCTCAATCCCGAACACGTCATCGCCAACTTGTCCGGCGGCAAGCTCGACATGCAGGTTCGCGTTGAAACCGGTCGCGGTTACCAGCCCGGCGACGTGCGTGCCTTCAAGGACGACTACAGCAAGCAGACGATCGGCCGTATCATCATGGATGCCAGCTTCTCGCCCGTTCGCAGCGTCGCCTATAGCGTGTCGGCAGCTCGTGTTGCTCAGCGCACCGACTTGGACAAGCTCGAAATGACGATTGAAACCAACGGCGTGATTTCGCCTGAGGAAGCCTTGAAGAGCTCCGTGCATATTTTGCAGGACCAGCTCTCCATCTTCGGTACCATCAAGACGGAAACCGAAGTCGAGCAGGCTGCTGCCGAAGATACGCCGCCGCCCTTGGATCCGATCCTCATGCGTCCGGTTGACGACCTCGAACTCACGGTTCGCAGCGCCAACTGCCTGAAGGCCGAAAACATTTACTACATCGGCGATTTGATCCAGCGCACCGAAAACGAACTCTTGAAGACCCCGAACTTGGGTCGCAAGTCCTTGAACGAAATCAAGGAAGTTCTCGCCACCCACGGCTTGACCTTGGGCATGCGTTTGGAAAACTGGCCGCCGGCCAACCTCGATCGTTAATTTTTAACGGTTTTTTCACCCGAAGTGTGCGTTTTTAGTGTACACTTCGGGCTTTCGTTTTTAACCCAAACCCGACCGCCGAAAATGTTTTCGGATAGAAGAGCGGGTGGCGTCTCTCAATGTCGAGAAGAATGCCAAAGACTTTTTTTTAAGGAAAAAATAAAATGCGTCATCGTTCCGGTCTTCGCAAGCTCAATCGTACCAGCGCTCATCGCTTGGCCATGCTTCGCAACATGATGAACTCTCTTCTTGAGCACGAAGCTATCAAGACCACTGTGCCCAAGGCCAAGGAATTGCGCCGCGTGGTCGAACCCATGATTACGCTCGCCAAGGTTGACACCGTTGCCAACCGTCGTTTGGCTTTCAACCGTTTGCGTAACCGCGATATGGTTACCAAGCTCTTCAACGTGCTCGGCCCGCGTTTTGCCAACCGCAACGGCGGCTACACCCGCATCCTCAAGATGGGTTTCCGCGTTGGTGACAACGCTCCCATGGCTTACATGGAACTCACCGAAAAGGCTGTTGAAGTCGAAGAAGTGAAGGAAGAAAAGGCTGAATAATTTTTAG
>JAUNOJ010000072.1:0-1781 GCA_030531135.1 Sutterellaceae bacterium
CCTTTATCCAAAGCCATCTGGATGCCGTCGCCCGTTTTGTTTAACGGAGCAGAGGGCTTCCAGCCTTCGGGATCGCGATGCGCCCACTTGGCAACCTTTTCGGGGCTGTCGCCGAAGCTGCCGCTGGCAAGAATCACAGCCTTGGCGCTGATCTTGTAGGTGTTGTCATCGTCGTCCTTTGCGTTGACGCCGACAATGGCGCCGTTTTTATCCGAAATGAGGCTCACGGCAGGCGTGGAGACCATGGTCTGAACGCCCAACTTGTCGGCATGATCCATCAAAGCCTGAATCAAGGCGGCGCCGTGGTTCTTGCCCTTGTAGGCGCCGATCACGTGCCAGGTGGCTTCTTCCCACGGAGTCATGCGGATGACTTCGAACTTGATGTCGTGCTTGGAGAGCCAGTCGAGGTTTTCGGCTGTGCCGTAGATGTAGTCGCGTGCCATCGGCGCATTGATTTCATACTGGTGGCGTTCCAACAAACCTTTAAGAGCTTCTTCGCGCGTCAAAGTGTCGCTACGCAGACGGTTCCATTCGGATTCCACGCCGAACAGACCTTCGGCAAAATTGGTGGCGCCGCCCACCATGGCATTCTTTTCGAGCAACACAACCTTGGCACCCTTTTCGGCGGCCTGAACGGCTGCGGTCAAACCGGCAGAACCGGAACCGACGACAACGATATCGGCGCTCAAGGCTTTTTCGGCAGCCGAGGCGCTCACGCCAAAGGCCATAGCAACGGCACCGGCAAGGATGGTGCGTGCCAAAGTACGACGGGTAATCATTTCCTCAATCTCCTTAATGTTTCGAGAAAACCAATTGAAAGATTTGCGGAAACGTATTTAAAACCTTTTGAAAAAAGAGTAGTGTTGACTATCGAACACTTTCCGAAAAAAATTGTCATAGAGACAGTCGGGAGAATATGTCGGGTCGCGCGCATGCGCGGAGAGGGAGAAAAAAAGCAATGCGACAAGTTTTCCGAACGCGCCCTTGGGTGTTGCCCAAGGAGCCCGAAAGATTTGTGGAGATTTTTCACAAATACGGCAAAGAGGCATCCTTTCCCAAGGACGGCTTCATCCCGCACGGCGGTAAAGACGGTCAAACGTCTTTTTTGTTGGACGGTTTGGTAACTTTTTCATTTGTCGATGCCAACTCGGTGCATCGCATCTTCGCCATCATTTTGCCGGGCAGAACCATGGGGGATTTGGATGCGTTGAACCCCGACGGCACCAACGTTCTTGTGGAGTGCATTCGACCGTCGCGCGTTTTGATCATGGATAACAAGAAGTGGCGGGAGTGTATGCGCGAGAGTATCGAAAATATGGAGTTGTATGCCGACCTTTCGATTCTCAAAGAAGAGAGCATTCTCGAAGGGACTTTGGCCAACTACACGTTGGATTTGGACACGCGCCTTCGCGTTTTGATTCTCTCTATTTTTCAGGGAAGCGGCGTTGCGCTTTCGGCTGACGACTACAACGAGTGTCCGCTTGCGCTGACCGTCACCGAATTTGCACGCATTGTCGGAGCCAATCGCTCTTGGGTGAGTACCAAGTTTTCCGAGTGGGCCGAAGCCGGATTGATTCGCAAAACGAATCGCACGATTGCGTGTCGAGCCGATCTTTTCGAGCCCATCCACGATTGGATGCATCGCCCCGACAATGTGCGTCCGACGAGTATTTTCCTCAAATAGTTGATAAAAAATGCCCTTCGCCGATTGACGAAGGGCGGGAAATGTCGGTTGAGAAGGAAACCGACGAAAAAAACGTGGTTTTAGAAGCGGTGACGCA
>JAUNOJ010000072.1:1791-7993 GCA_030531135.1 Sutterellaceae bacterium
GTTGAGAAGGAAACCGACTGAAGAGATGTCTTAGAAGCGATGGCGTAAGCCTACAAAGAACTGCTGTTGATCGTTGCCTAAGGCTTCAACGGCAAAGTGATTCGAGCTGTCGGGGCCGGCTTCGATGCTGCGGCCGCTTTTATCTTCATTGATCAAAGCCACGAAACCGACGTAGGCCATCGTCTGCTTGGAGAAGTCATAGTCGTAACGAATGCCGAAGCTGTAAGCATCCGCATCGGCTTTGTCATAGTCGTGCAGGTACGCGAGCGTTGTGTTGATGCGCCCGCCAAAGCACGGCGTGGTTGCGCCGATTTGACCGACGAAAATGTCGGGGCTCTCAGCCGTGCCGTTGCCGTCTTTGTATTCGAGTTGAACGGCTGCCTTGGTAAAGCCGAAATCGTAGATGCCTGCCAATTCGTAATAGACGGCATGGTCTGCAGTTTGATCCTTACGGTTTTCACTCGGTTGAGCCAAGTCTTGGTAGAGGACGGATCCCATCACAAACAAAGGGCCGTTGGCATAGTTCAAAGCGAGGTTGTAGACATTGCCTTGGGAGTTGGATTGGGTACCGTCGGCTTTGGTGTGTTCGCCCAAAGCGCCGTAGGCCATCAACGTGAATCCGGCCAAGTTGGGCGAAGCATAGAAAACGGAATTGTTGCGACGTACCAAATCGTCCAACGTCGGATCGTCGCCGCCCATCGTTGCGGCAGCACTCGGATAGAAGAAAGCACCTGCGGCCGTGCCCAAACTTAAACCGTTGGCATCCGTCATGGCCCAGGTCAGGAAGTGCGGCGTGTATTGACGACCGAAACTGATTTGGCCGAAATCGGCACTGCGAAGACCGACCCAAGCTTCACGATGAAAAAGTCGATCGGTGTTGCCGGCATAAGACTGAGCGAAAGTGCCGTCGTCGACCAAGAAACCGGCTTCCAATTTAAAGACGGCTTGCGTGCCATCCCAGAGATCTTCGCTACCTTGGAAACCAAAGTAGTTGCCCGTCGAGCCGCCGCTGCTCAGAGCAGACGACACATTGCCGTCGTCGTTGTTTACTGCCAAATAAGCGTCGACCGCTCCGTAGACTTCGACGTCGGCGGCGTAAACAGCTCCTGTTGCCAAAGCGCAGACAAGCGCAATCAAAGACTTTTTCATGAATTTTTCTCCCAAGGAATCGAGTGTCGTTTGGAAATTGTTGTTCTGCCGACAATCCTCGTCGGTAAAGACGCAGACTGCCGACAGATTGACTCCGGAGTCGGACGATAGCGCAAGGCGAAATTTCGAAGTGTGCGTTACTCAACACTGCTAACAAGAAGAGAAAACGATGTACCAAAAAACGGGACCTTGGTACAATGCCCATTTCCTACTGAAGAATTCTTTTTCCAAGCACCTTTGCTCGGAAACTTTTACATCGGAACACTAGAAATGTCGGCTCCTGAGACAAACCAAGAAAAGAAATACGAGATTACGCCCGATATCGTTGAGGCAATGGCCACGATTCGCCGCGGCGTCGATACGCTTTTGATCGAAAGCGAACTCGAACAAAAACTGGCTCGCTCCAAGGCAACGGGCAAGCCCTTGCGTTGCAAGCTCGGGCTTGATCCGACGGCGCCCGACATTCATATCGGCCACACCGTAGTGCTCAACAAATTGCGCCAGTTACAGGACTTGGGCCACACGGTGATTTTCCTGATCGGCGACTTTACGGCTGCCATCGGCGATCCTTCGGGGCGCAACGTCACCCGCCCGCCGTTGTCTGCCGAACAGATCAAAATCAATGCAGAAACCTACTTGGCTCAGGCCGGTCTCGTGTTGGATTTGAGCAAGACCGAAGTGCGTTACAACTCCGAGTGGTGCAACGAATTGGGTGCCACCGGTTTGATTAAGCTTGCCAGCCGCTATACCCTGGCGCGTTTGTTGGAGCGCGACGACTTTGCCAAGCGCTATGCCGAACAGGCTCCGATTGCCATGCACGAATTGATCTATCCTTTGATGCAGGGTTACGACTCCGTGGCTTTGGAAAGCGATCTGGAATTGGGCGGCTCCGATCAGCGCTTTAACTTGTTGGTCGGTCGCGAATTGCAACGTCAGTATGGCCAGGAAGCGCAGTGCATTCTGACGATGCCCCTGTTGGTGGGTTTGGACGGCGTCAACAAGATGAGTAAGTCCAAAAACAACTACATCGGCATTACCGAAACGCCGGACTCGATGTTCGGCAAGGTGATGAGCATCTCCGATGAGTTGATGTGGAACTGGTACGACCTGGTGAGCTTGCGCACCAACGCCGAAATCGCTCAGTTCAAGAAGGAATGCGAAGAGGGGCGTAACCCGCGCGATATCAAGGTGCTGTTGGCTAAGGAAATCATTACGCGCTTCCACAATGCGCAAGCTGCCGATGCTGCCGAAGCCGAATTTAACGCCCGATTTAGAGCCGGTGCCGTTCCGTCCGATATTCCTGAAGTGACGGTTGACGCTCAGGAAGGTGAAATCGGCATTGCACACTTGCTGAAAAATGCCGGTCTCGTGCCTTCCACGGGCGAAGCCTTCCGCAACATTCAGCAAGGCGGCGTGCGCATCGACGGCGAAAAGGTCGAAGATCGCGCCATGAAGATCAAAGTGGGCGAATATACTCTTCAGGTCGGCAAGCGCCGTTGGGCGAAGGTGACCGTCAAGTGATCGCACTTTTACAACGCGTCACCGAAGCCAAAGTCACGGTTGACGGGAAAACGATCGGCGAAATCGGTCAAGGGTTGATGGTTTTGGTGTGTGCCGTCAAGGGCGACACGCCTGAAAAAGCCCGACACTTGGCCTCTCGATTGTTGCGCTATCGTGTCTTTACCGACGAAGCGGGCAAGATGAACAAGTCGGTGACCGATATCGGCGGCGAACTTTTACTCGTTTCTCAGTTTACGTTGGCAGCCGACACCAATAGCGGCAATCGTCCGAGTTTTTCGCCGGCAGCAAGCCCCGAAGACGGATTGGCACGCTTTAACGAGTTTGTTGAGGCGTGTCGAGAAAGCGGACTTAAGGTGCAAACGGGCGAGTTCGGTGCGCACATGAAGGTGAGTCTGACTAACGACGGACCGGTGACGTTTTGGCTTGAGAACTGATCGAAGACTTTCGAAAAGCCCATTTTGTTCATCGCACAAAAAGAGAAGGGATCCGAGTTTTTTCGGATCCCTTCGGCTTTTTAGATCAAGTCGACGAAATTAATCGTCTTCGGCCTGACGGCTAAACTTGCTGGCAAGTTCGGCCTGCTTCTGAGCCGGAACCGGCTGATAGCCCGAAAGATCGATGGTAAAGGCGCCCGAGCCCTGCGTCAGAGCATGTAAGCGCGTGGCGTAGCCTTCGAGTTCGGACAACGGAGCCGTTGCACGAATTTCCATCAAACCGCCCGGCAAATTGTCGGTGCCGACGATCTGGCCGCGACGGCTGGCGATATCGCCCGTGATGTCGCCCATGTAAGCGTCGGGTGCCGTGATCAGCAATTCGACGATGGGTTCGAGTACTTGGGGATTGGCCTTGGCCAAAGCGTCCAACAAAGCCTTGCGACCGGCAGCCACGAAGGCGACTTCCTTGGAGTCGACCGGGTGGTGCTTGCCGTCGTAGACGATCACGCGGATGTCTTCGATCGGGTAGCCGGCAACGTAACCGGTTGCCAAAACGTCGCGCACGCCCTTTTCGACTGCCGGAATCAGGTTGTACGGAATGGCGCCGCCCTTGACCTGATCGACAAACTCAAAGCCCGTGCCGCGCGGCAACGGTTCGACCTTCAAATAGACTTCGCCGAACTGACCGGCGCCGCCCGTTTGCTTCTTGTGGCGAGCGTGGCCTTCGGCAGGCGCAGCGATCGTTTCGCGATAGGGAACGGACGGATTGCTTGTGACGACTTCAAGCTTAAACTGTTCCTTCATGCGTTCGAGCACGGTGCGAACATGCATTTCAGTGAGCCCGCGCAAAACGGTTTCGTTCAAAACGACGTCATGATCCACCGTCAACGTCGGGTCTTCGGCAATCATCTTGTTGAGCACGTCCGACATTCTGCCTTCGTCGCCGCGGCGAGCCGGAGCGATGGCCAAACCGAACATGGGTTTGGGGAAGGGCAAGGGGCGCATATGAAGCCCGTTGACATCGGGTTCGGAGTGCAGGATGCAACCGTAGGTCAATTCGTCGATCTTGTTGAGTGCGCCGATATCGCCCGAGTGCAATTCGTCGGTTTCTTCCGTGTTCTTGCCCTGCAACAACAACGGGCGCGTGACCTTGATCGGTTTCTTCAAATCGTCCACGTACAGGGTCGTACCGGAGGTAATACGGCCTTGGTGCACGCGGAACACGCCGATCTTGCCGACGTAGGGGTCGCTCACCACCTTAAAGACGTGAGCAACGACGGGCAAATCGCTCTTGGGTGTCGTGGCAATACGGTTGCCGTCGCCGTCGATAAATTTGGCGATGTTGGCTTCGGCCGGAGACGGCAAGTGGCGAATGATCACCTTCATGAAGTCGCGAATGCCGATGAGTTTCTTTGCCGACGTGAAGCACACCGGAATGGCGTGGCCTTCGCGCAAAGCCTTGGTCACCAACGGGTGAAGCGTGGAGGGATCGACGTTGCCTTCTTCAAGGTACTTTTCCATCGTTTCGTCGTCAAGTTCCACCAGGCGTTCAATAAAGGCGCGGTGCACGTCGCCCACACTCATGATGTCGGATTCGCCGTCTTCGCGATCGAAGCAGTCGATGACGTGCGTGCCGTCTTGCGTGGGCAGATTGATCGGCAAAACGGAGTCGCCGAACGTTTCTTTCAATTCCTGCATCAAACCCACGAGATCGACATCGGGTGCGTCGATCTTGTTGACGACGATCACGCGGCACAGACCGCGTTCTTCGGCCCACTGCATCATGCGGCGGGTCATCAGTTCGATGCCCTTGGTGGCGTCGACTACGACGGCCACGGACTTGACGGCGTCAAGAGCGGAAAGGGCCTGACCGACATAATCGGGGTTGCCCGGGGTGTCGAGCACGTGAATACGGACGGGAGTCAGGTCGGGCATGGCGGTGTCAAGGTGCACGACGGCCATACGAAGCGAGTGGCCCACAGCCTTTTCTTGCGGATCGTTATCGCAAACCGTGTTGCCGCGTTCGACTGCACCGGGTTCGGCGATGGCGCCGGAGCGGTACAACATGGCTTCGATAAGGCTGGTTTTGCCGCTCGTACCGTGCCCGACCAAGGCTACAGTACGAAGGTTTTCGGTCAAATAGTTCGACATAAATCCCTCCGGATGTTCTAATGAGTAGTACCTACCATTGTGCTCCCAAATAGAAGTAAATTTCAAACGAAATTCGCGAATACCCTTGTGCATTTGGTTTTTTGCAAAGGTTTTGAAATTTCTTACTCGGGAAAATACATGCAAAAACGGCGCAAAGCCGAAAAACTTTGCGCCGTTTGAGGATTTTGCAGAGTTGCCCTGTGTCAGAGCCGACTCAAATTAGATCTTGCCCACGAGTTCGGCAGACGGGGTCAAGGTCTTCTGACCGGGACGCCACTTGGCCGGGCAAACTTCGTTGGGGTTGCTGGCCACATACTGGGCAGCCTGCACCTTGCGCAAGAGTTCGGTTGCATCGCGGCCGATGTTGCCGTTGTGCAATTCGACGACCACAACCTTGCCTTCGGGGTTGACGAGGAAGGTGCCGCGTTCGGCCAAACCGTCTTCTTCAATCATCACGCCGAAGTTGCGGCAGATGCGGCCCGTGGGATCGCCCACCATCGGGAAGCGAACCTTGCCCACGGCCGGGGATTCTGCGTGCCAAGCCATGTGGGTGAAGTGCGTGTCGGTAGACACGGCGTAGATTTCAACGCCGAGCTTCTGGAAGGTTTCATAGTTGTCGGCCAAGTCTTCGAGTTCGGTCGGGCAGATGAAGGTGAAGTCGGCCGGGTAGAAGAAGACTACGGACCACTTGCCCTTCAAATCGGCTTCGGTGACGTTGATGAAGTCGCCGTCCTTAAAGGCCTTGGCGCTAAACGGAAGAACTTCCTGACGAAGAATAGACATTGTTAAAACTCCTAAAAAATTTCAAATTCAAGTCTCGTTGCCCGGTTTTGATTTCGATGGGCGTCGAGCTTTGGTTGATGCGAAATTTAGCACGATAGAGATTGTCTTTTGTTTCGGATTTGGCGAAATATCCGTCAGGATGTTTCAGGTTGCGACAAAAGACC
>JAUNOJ010000073.1 GCA_030531135.1 Sutterellaceae bacterium
TTCCGGTTGAGGGTGTTCTGACGGCATTGTGTCGTAAGTTAACGCGGGGTGTCTTTAAGTTGAATTGCCTTAAAAATTCCCGCAAAATAATGTAATCCGTTTATCTTAAAGCAAAGCGGGCAATTTTTGGCAATCGTAAAGCCCGCTTTTGCAAAAAATCTCGGGAAACACAATGAGCGATCAATCGGCTATTTATCTGCAAACGCTATTTTCGGTGGGCAGCATTTCGCAAGCGGCAAAGCGCTTGGACATTTCGCAACCGTCGTTAACCCAACACATCCAACGCATCGAAAGCGAGTGGGGTGTGGAAGTGATCGATCGTAGCGTGCGCCCGTTTCGTCCGACGGCAGCCGGCCAAATGGTTCTCGAAACGCTCATTGAAATGCACGATGCCAAAGAGGCTTGCAAACGTGCTTTGATCGATCTTTCCAAGGGCGTGCGCGGGCACATTCGCATCGGCGTGTCCGAATACCGAGAAGTGTGCTTTTTAACCGAGGTGATCCCGGTTTTTCAAAAGAAGTACCCGATGGTGCAACTGTCTTTGGTCGAGGGTACGACGGATCAGTTGGAAGAATTTGCCAATGCCGGTCACACCGACGTGTCGGTGACGATTGCTCCGACTGTCAACAGCGACCTTGTCGTCGAAGATCTCTTTGAAGAGCGCCATCTTTTGGTCATCCCCGAATCGTCTCGACTGATACCCAAAGAGGTCAAAGACAGCCCTGTCAACGACTTCAGTCATTTGCCGACATTTCACTTTGCCAAGCTCGATAAAAAGCCGTTTTTAATCGTCAAGCGCGGTCAGCGCCTGCACGGCGTTTTCCAAGAGCTGTGTCGCAAGTGCGAAGTCAAACCCACATTGGTGCTCGAAAGCGAATCGTTAACCGCAGCTCTTGCATTGGCCAACGCCGGCCTTGGCGCCACGATCGTCACGGATCGCCTCGCGCGCTACTTCATGCGCGGATTTGAGGGCGGCAGCCGGAAGCCGGGCGTACGCTTTTTTGACATCGATCCGCAAGTAACGCCGCGCAAGGTTGTGGTGGTGCGCCACAAGAGCCGCTACGTGCCCAAGGCCGTCAAAGCATTGATTGAAACGATGCAGGAAGTGGCTGCGAAGTAGTCGGGCGGACCAAGCAAAATCATTTGTAACCCACGGTATTGTTTGTAACAAATAGTGTTTTTATCGTAGAGGTTAACCCTTGAAATTTGTTGCGCAAATACTCCTTTATTAGGGGGAATACAACGGGGTTTACCCGCGAACGCTCGGATAGGACGATCTATATACTCGCCTCGTGTGCCGGAAAAACGACCACAAGGAAACTTGGTTTTTCCGCACAAGGTTTCCGACGGATTCGCCCGATTTTCGGGGGAATGTTGGAAAAAACACCATCTCAACGAGGAGTATTCAAAATGATGAATCGTCGTCAGCTTATTGCTGCTGCCGCTATGGCAGGCGCCGCTGCCCTTCCCGGAATCCAGGCCGCTCAGGCCAAACCCAAGACGGCTATCCCGCCGCAAAAAGTCAGTGCAGCTCGCCGCGTTCTGATGCAATCGTCGTCGCGTTATCACAATTCCGGATACCTGGACTTCTGTGACGAGCAGTACGCACAGCTTTTCGACGAAAAGAAGCTCGAAATCGTGTTTGTGCCGTACGCCAAGGTTGCCGGCACTTACGAAGGCTACGAAAAGCAGGTTCAGGACGCCTTTAAGCGCTACGGCCACAAGATCGTGTCGATTCATCGTTTTGCCGACCCGAAAAAGGCCGTGCGCGAAGCCCAAGCCATCGCCGTGGGCGGCGGCAACACCTGGGCATTGGTGACGCGTATGTACGAAGCGGGCATCATCGAAGAAATCCGCAATGCCGTCAACGGCGGCACGCCCTACGTGGGTTGGTCTGCAGGCGGCAACGTGTGCTGCCCGACGCTGCGTACCACCAACGATATGCCGATTGCAGAACCGCCGTCTTTCAATACCTTCGGCTTCGTTCCGTTCCAGACCAATCCGCACTTTATTTCCGGCGGCAACCAGGGACTCAACAACGAAACGCGCGAAGATCGTATCGAAGAATTCTTGGCTTACAACAAGGACGAAGAAGTCATTGCTCTGCCCGAAGGCACGGCTCTCTATGTGACGGGTGAACACAACTGCGAAGTTTTGGGACCCAAGGATGCCGATCCCTTATATTGGTTCCGTCAGGCTCCCAAGGGTATGAAGCTTGAACGCATTGCCTTGGGTACCAAGTTCGACTTGCGTAATGTCGTTCCGGGCGGCAAGCTCTAATCTAATGAAAAGAGCGCTTCGTCGCTTGACAAAATATCGCCTTCTGCCGTTTTCTTTCGACAGAAGGCGTTTTTGTATCGTAAAAAAATGCCCATCGCTAAGAAAAGCTATGGGCAAAGGCAAACTAAGAGATCCGCGCCCGGGGGAATATGACCGGGCGGGTATCCGATCGACTTTAGTCGGTAAAGCCGATCTTGGGCAGAATTTCTTCGACGATGGGTTCTTTACGAGCGTGGAAAAGAGCCTTGTTCTGTTCGAAGAGGTTGTTGCCCTTGGTGTCGATCGACACGATCAAGGGACCGAATTCCTTGACCTTCATGCACCAGAGGCTTTCGGGCATGCCCAGTTCGGGCCACTGAACGTCTTCGACCACTTCGACGGCTTCTGCACCGACCACGGCACAACCGGCCGGGAACACGCAGTGAATCGCCATACCTTCGCGGCAACCCTGTTCGGTGTTGGGACCCATACCGCCCTTACCGATCAAGAGACGCACACCGGTCTTTTCGATAAATTCGCGTTCGAAGAGCTCCATACGCATACTGGTCGTGGGACCGATGGCAACCACCTTCCAGCCGCTCGGGCTCGTTTCGTCGCGGGCCATGATGGGGCCGCCGTGGAAAATGGCGCGGTCTTTGATATCAACCGGAAGGTCGCGGCCGTGCTTGACCACACGGGTATGAGCGCAGTCGCGAGCCGTGACCAAGGACCCCGTCAAATAAACCACATCACCGACTTTGAGATCGGCAACATCTTCAGCCTTAATCGGCGTCGTCAAAATTTTCTTGCTCACAGCGTCACCCCTTTGTGCGTAAAGATTTCATAAGACAGATCGGACTTGAAGTGGATGCCGGCACGGCGATGTGCCCAGCAGCCGACGTTGACTGCGGCAGCCAAACAAGAGGGATGGCGAGCAGCCTGTTCGACATTGACACCCATCACCGACTTCACGCCGCCCACACCGTTGGGGCCGATGTTGATTCGGTTGAGACCGTCTTCGATCAAGCGTTCGAATTCGGCGCCGCGTGCATTGCTGTTGTGCGAGCCGATCGGGCGCATCAAAGCGCGCTTGGAAAGGATGCTGGCAACTTCGACGCTGCCGGCAATACCCACGCCCACCAACAACGGGGGACATGCGTTGATACCGCGATTGCAGATCAAATCAAAGATGAAGCGAACGACGCCTTCGTAACCTTCGCTGGGCATGAAGACTTTGCCGGTGCCGGGCAGAGAGCAGCCGCCGCCGGCCAAATAAGCATAGATCGTGCATTCGTCGCTGTTGGGGATGATTTGCCAATCCAGATAGGGAATACGAACGCCGGTGTTGTTACCCGTGTTCTTTTCGTCAAAGATTTGCACGGCGTTGTGGCGAAGCGGAGCGCGTTCGGTGGCCAAAATGGCAGCGTCGTGCAACATGGCGGGCAAATCGCCCAAATACGGGAAGTTGGCACCGCATTCGATGAAATATTGGATGACACCGGTGTCTTGGCAGCTCGGAACATTCAAGCGGGCGGCCGTGGCCTGGTTCTGGAACATCGTATCGTAGATGATGTTCGCGAGTTCCGAATTTTGCTGAGCGCGCAATTCTTCGAGCTTGGCGGTCACGTCATCAGGCAAGTGCTTGGACATATAGGCAGTGAAGTTGCCCATAATGTCGGTAAAGCGTTTTTTGGCTTCTGTGTTCATAGCGGGGTCCAAAAACGTAGTAGGTTGAAAGTGGGTTCGGTTCGTCAAACGCCTCATCGGGCGTTTTTGTTGAGTGGAATTTTAGAAAATACCGACAAGGATTGAAATAGCGGGGGTTTTGCTCGTTTTGTCGTATTTGAGATACGGCAAAAATCGGTGTTCAAAATGCAATGTCGTTCGGGTTTTGAAGTTCACGAATGAGAATTTTGATTCCCCTTCGAAAGAATTATCTTAAATTAGTTCGAAAGAAGTAGATTGCAAAGGCTTGATTGGCGCAGGTTTGCGCTGTTTTTCCCCTGATTTTCAAAATGAGACGACGCATGCCGGCAGGGTTTAGCCGGCACCGTCGAAAGGATGAGTTTGCGTGCGGAAAATGGGATGAATTGCCTAGAAGTCTGTAGCAAAATTGCTACGAATAATATGTTTTTATGCGAAATTTTTATAAAGGGTATTGTCCGGACTCAATATACATGCTCTCTAGTAACGGGAAGCCTGATAATGACGCTATATCGTACAATGCGCAGACAACCTTAGGAACAAATCGTCATGATTACCGGCCCACGTCAAACCCTCCCCATCGGGCAATCCGATTTTGCGATGTTGAGGCAGGAAAATTGCGTCTATGTCGACAAAACGGATCTGATTTTCAGTCTCTGCGAATCGCGCGAAAAGATTTTTCTTGTCCGGCCGAGTGGATTCGGAAAGTCGCTGTTGGTGTCCACCTTTGAATCGCTTTTCAAGTACGGCTTGCGCGACTTCAAAGGGCTGGCGATCGAAAAGCTGTGGCATGACAAAACATACGATGTTGTTCGCCTGGATTTTTCCGGCTTAAACGAGTTTGCTGACGGGGAAGACTTTCAACAGAGACTTCAGAGTTTTTGGCTGTCTAAGTTTGCTCCGTTGGGGTTTGCCTATTCTCATGACAGTGGCATCGATTTCATCGATCAATTTAAAGTCTGGCTGGATTCCAGAGAATATTCATCTTTAGTTGTTTTGATTGACGAATACGATGCGCCCCTGACGTCAAATTTGGACAATCAAGAAGTTTTCGACAGTATCTGCCGAACACTGAGTAAGTTTTATCTTGCGCTCAAAGAGTACGAGGGGGTATTGCGCTTTTTCTTCATGACCGGAATGACGAAAGCGTGCAATGCAAAGATTTTTTCGTCTTTCAACATTCTCAAAAATATCAGCGGTAAAACGCAGTATGGCAGTATCCTAGGGTTTACCGAAGAAGAGATCGCTTACAACTTTTCGGCGTATTTGCACAGAGCTTCCCAATCTCTTGACATTACCGATGACGACTTAATGGGGCAACTTGCCGAACACTATGGCGGGTACTGTTTCGAAACGCGCGCGGAAGTGCATGTTTTCACACCGTGGTCGGTCTTGAACTTCTTGGATGATCCGAAAAGCGGTTTTGTGAATTACTGGTACGGTAGTGGCGGTAAACCGGCTGTTCTGAAAAAGTATCTCAAGAATCATTTGTTAAGAGCTCCTTTAGAGGCTTCGGAACACACAGAGATTCGTCTTCAGGAGTTGTATTCCTCTCAGGCGTATGATGACATCGACGCAAACACGCTTTTGCTCCAGACCGGTTATTACACGATTCGCTCTGTCACCGATGACGGATACGCAATCCTAGGTTGTCCGAATCGTGAAGTTGCCGCGTCTGTGACCAAACTTTACACCGACGACCAAAACGGTGAAAAAGGCCCGGCAGTCCAAGTGTCGTGACTTCGTTCGGTCGAGGGGCTGTTGAAGAAGTTGTCGGACAACACAGTTGTACTCGAGAAAATTACTGCTCCGCATGATCGGCGACCTGACGAATCCGGGCCATTTCGTCATCCGTGAGTCGGTACAAGTTTTGCAGGTAAGCGGCTAAGTTCGATTCGGCGCCCGGTATGCCGTTCAAGATGTCGTCGACGAGCGTTTCGATTCTTCTATCGACAGCACGGTCGATAGCCGGAAATGGCAGTTGCAGCAAGTTTCCTTTGAGAATCTTGATTTCATCAAAAAGCTTGATGTACAGGTACTGAAAGACGGATGAGTTCAGGAAGGCCATCACCGTCTTCGTGCTCATGTTCGGCACATTTGGAATCAGAATATTTCCACTGTTCAAAAAGAGAGAACGGCTCGTGTCCAACGCAAAAGTCAGTTTCTTAGAGATGAATTTGTAGACCAACTTTTCCGGAGCTCGGTATATGTCTTCGCTTGCGACCTGCTGGTAACTTGAGCGATCGTAACGGATGAAGTATCGGGCAGTTTTCAAAGTAAACGGAGCGATCTCTTTACCGGTGTAAATGACTTCGTCTCCGGTTTCACGCTCTTTGTGCAGGTGGCGGGAATTGTCACCGGTGACGATTCCCAACGCCCAACGGCTGTCCTTGAGCGTGTTGTTGCCCAAAGATCGAATTTTTTGCAGAATCTCTTGATCTGTTTTGTCGATCGCTCCCAAAACCAAATTTGCCGACTCGTAAATTGTTGCTTTGGCAATTGTCGTGCTCTTGCCGTTTTCTTCAAACGCGAAGGTCTCCGCATTTAGTGACTTTACGTGCTCAATGCTGGCGTAAGTCGTTGTGACACCTGAGAAAAGCTCATTAAATACTTTGATTTTGGATAGATTGCCTTGCGTCAACAAAAACAGCCGAAGATCCTTGTGCGTCTTGACGTTGAGGATGGACGAGGGCATCAAAAAGTTCAGTCGCCCCTCATCGTTTAACAAAGAGAAGGCTTTTTCCAAAAAGAGCGTAGCGGTTTCGTTCGACTCGATGGTGCTACCGACAACTTTATCCTTGCGCACGGCGCCCCAAGGCGGATTGGTGGCGATGACGTCAAACGTTTGCGAATATTCGGCAAATAGTCCTGTGCCTACATTTTCGGACAGAAAGTCCGTGCAGAAAATGTTCGGGTAGAAATCCTTTTCCGCATAACGAAGCATGAGATTGGCCTTGGCAATCATCACGGCGACGGGATCGTTGTCGAACCCATAAATGCGATGCGGATCGGCATTGCAAAGGCTCATCAGGAAGATGCCGCTCCCGCAACACGGATCCAGAAATGTCTTTTGATGCCCAAGATCGTATTGGCCGACCATTTCTTGAGCCACTTTCGCTGTCGTGTAATAGGTGCCGCGTAAGTTCTTTTCGCCTTCTTCGAGTAACGATTGGTAGACCGTTCCCAAGATGTCGGTTTCTTCAGGAATGGGGGTGTCAACCAATGCATCGATGAGAGTCAAGTCGGCGTACTCGTTTCTAAATTGACGATACGACTTTTTGTTTGCGTGACCGTCTTTTTCAAAGAGTTGAACGCAAAGGGTGAATAAAACATCGGCGCGATCGAGCCCACAAGCTACATCAATTAACGATTCGATTTGTTTACGGTGCTCTTTATTATTCAGGCGTTCAAGCGGGATAAATTTTTTCTGTGAACGGGTTTTGTTGGCCCGGGTTTTCAGCTTTGTTGAGGTGTTTGGATTGAGTCTATTCCAGTTGCGAGTCGTGGCGTAAGAAACTTCCATGGCAATGAGCATCTTGTATTTGTGAAAAAGTCGATGCTAATGCCGAATGCAATTTGTCGCCCTCGAAAAATCGAAAAGGCAACAGCCGGTGGTGTTGCCTCCATACGTCACTGCCTTAAAGGGCTTTGTTGTCTAACGGAATATTGACCGGCATTTCCAAGGGCTTGGGACCCGTGTGCGGCACGTCATAGCCGTCCAACTTCTTTTCTTTGAGCCAATCGAAAAGCACTTTTGCGACTTCGAGATTGTTCTTGTCGGCAAAGGGCACGTGCGTATTGCCCTTGATTCCCAGTGAGGGAAGCTCGATCAAGCGTGCGTCGCCTCCGTGCTTGTTAACAAGCTCCACAAACTGTTTGGCACGCGCACGAGACAAGCGCCACACGTCCTCGTTAAAGACCGTGCTCGGCTTATCGGCGATGTTGTCACCGTAGAAAATCACAATCGGCATCTTGGTGAGTGCCATC
>JAUNOJ010000074.1 GCA_030531135.1 Sutterellaceae bacterium
ACAACAAGATTACCGACATCAAGATCGTTCGCGAACAGGAAAACAAGGTTCTGGCCGCCAACGTTTATAAGGAACTGTTGAACACGGTCATTGCCACCAACTCGGTGGACTTGGACGCCATTAGCGGCGCCACCTTCTCTTCCAAGGGTTTCTTGGCCGCTGTGGCCGACGCTGCCAAAAAGGCGGGCGTAACGCTTTCCAAGGCCGACAAGAAGGCCATCCGCAAGGCGGCGATGGATCTGCCCAAGGTCAACAACTATGACGTAGTTGTGATCGGTGCGGGCGGCGCCGGGTTCTCGGCAGCCATCGAAGCCAAAAACAGCGGTGCCAACGTCGTTTTGATTGAAAAGATGCCCACCGTGGGCGGCAACTCCCTGATTTCCGGTGCAGAAATGAACGTGGCCAAGAACTGGGTGCAGCCCAAGCTTGGCATTAACGACGACTCTCCCGAACTGCACGCCAAGGATACGTTCGTGGGCGGCGACAAGAAGGGCGACATGAAGGTCATTAACGTGATGACCCATCAGGCACTGGACGCCGCCAAGTGGTGCAATGACTATTTGGGCGTTCAGTTTGAAGACGACAACCTCTTCTTCTTCGGCGGCCACAGCCGCAAGCGCGCTTTGATTCCGGTCGGCCATACCGGTACGGAATTCATCACCAAGTTCCAAGCCAAGTGCGACGAACTCGGCATTCCGGTCATCACCAACATGAAGGCCGAAGAATTCATCAAGGATAAGAGCGGTCGCGTGGTCGGCGTCAAGGCTTCTTCTCACGGCGAAACCTACACCTTCAACGCCAAGGGCGGTATTGTGCTCGCTACGGGCGGCTTCGGTGCCAACCCCGAAATGGTGAAGAAGTACAACCCGAAGATCGACGAACGCTTCAAGACCACCGACGCCCCCGGCACCACCGGTGAAGCCCTTTACATGGCCGAACGCGCCGGCGCCGAGCTCGTTAACATGGGCTACATTCAGACCTATCCGATTTGTGACCCGATCTCGGGCGTGATCGAATTGATCGCCGACAGCCGCTTTGACGGCGCCATCATGCTCAACCAAGAAGGCAAGCGCTTCGTGGAAGAATTGCAGCGTCGCGACGTTTTGTCCGAAGCCATTTTGAAGCAAACCGGCGGCTACTGCTGGGTGCTTTGGAACGACAACATCGGCAAGATTTCCAACACGGTCAAGGCTCACCCGACCGAATACGAAGCCTTCACCAAGCAGGGCATCATGACTACCTGCAAGGACTTGAAGTGCATCGCCGACTTCACGAAGATCCCCTACGATTCTTTGAAGGCCACGACGGATCGCGTCACCGCCATGCAGGGTAAGGGCAACGACAAGGACTTCAACCACCGTGCCGGCTTGATGGACATGAGCCAGGGCAACTACTACGTGATTAAGGCTGTGCCGTCTACGCACCACACCATGGGCGGCGTGCGCATCAACGAAAAGGCGCAAGCCTTGACGGCCAAGGGTCAAGTGATTCCGGGCTTGTGGGCAGCAGGCGAAGTCACCGGTGTCACGCACGGCACAAACCGCTTGGGCGGCAATGCTTACACCGACATCATCGTCTTCGGTCGTATCGCGGGTAAAGCTGCAGCAGAAGCTGCCAAGTAATCCTTCGGTAATCGTCTAAGACAACGGGGAGCTCGAAATGAATCGGGCTCCCCGCTTTGTTTTGTGACGATTGCTTTTTAGCTGATTTTGGTCATGCTTGTGGAAGCAAACTGCGCCAAGAGTTCTTTCATGCCGGTGGCAAAGCGCACATGAATGAGCATCTGCTCTTTCTTTTCCGGGTACAAAATCTTTTCAATCTTGCCGCGCCCGAAAATCTTGTGCTCGACCACGTCGCCCACGTTATAGCCGTAGACGTTGGCGACTTCTTCCTTTTTCTTGATCGTGGCCATGCCCGAACCCGTTTGACTCGGCAGGTAGTCGCTGGCTTTCTTTAAGCCGGCGTTGCGCCATTCGTTCGAATGCAAATCCTTGGCGCTCTCTGCCTTCAGACCCGAATAGCGATTCTTGCTGCCCGAGCTCGAATAAGAGGACGAGCCGTAACCGCTTCTGCCCGAACCGTAGCTGTTGCCATACCCGTTGCCGTAACCGCCCGAAAAACGTCCGTAGCGCCCCGAGCCGTAGCGGGACTCTTGCCAATCGCCGTCGATGTGGCTTGACGACCCGGAAGATTTTCTCGGGTTGATTTCGTGAATGTGTTTGGCGGGAATTTCGTCGATAAACTGACTGCGATCGCTGAAGTTGGAGCGCCCGTAGAGCATGCGTTCTTCGCACCAACTGATGCGCAAGCGCTTGCGAGCACGCGTCATGGCCACGTACATCAGGCGACGTTCTTCGCTCAAAGCTTTTTCCGGGTTTTCGCCGTCGCGCGCGCCGTGCGGGAAAAGCCCTTCTTCAAGCCCCGTCAGGTACACGGTATTGAATTCCAAACCTTTGGAAGCGTGCACCGTCATCAACTGCACGCAGTCTCGGTTTTGTTCTTCGGCGTTGTTCTTATCATCGGCCTCCAACGTGGCCTGAGACAAAAAGCCGTCTACAGGACTCATTTGTCCGCCTTCGATCACTTCAAAGGCAGGGCAATCGTCGCCGATCCCGTTTTCGGAACAGTACCCCGAAGCAGCGTTGACAACTTCGCTTAAGTTTTCCAAACGAATGTCGCGGTCTTTTTGCGCTTCGTAGTGAGCTTTGAGACCGGACTTTTCGATGATAGTGCCGATGGTATCGGGCAGGTTCAAGCCCTGACAGGCTTCTCGCATGTCTTCAATGAGCTTCACAAAGCCTTGGGTACGGCGTACGGCCGAGTCGTCGCTCGGGTGACTGATAATGTCCCAAAGCGAGCAATCGAGCTCTTTGGCGCGTTCCGTGACACGCTCCAAGCTCGTGGCACCGATCCCGCGCGGCGGGTGGTTGATGACGCGCAAAAGGCTCGTATCATCGGGATTGGTCATCACACGAAGATAAGCCGTAATGTCCTTGACTTCGGCACGATCGAAGAATCGCAAACCGCCGTAGATGCGATAGCTGATGCCGTTGGCGGTGAAATACTGTTCGATCACGCGAGACTGACTGTTGTTGCGGTACAAAACGGCGAAGTCCGAATACTTCATGCCGGTACGCATATTGGTCATGATGTCTTGCGTGATGCTGCGCGCGTCGTCGCGATCGTCTCGAGCGTTATAGAGATCAATCGGTGTGCCGGCATTCTGATCGGTCCAGAGGTTTTTACCCATGCGATCGGTGTTGTTGGCAATGACCGCATTGGCCGCATCGAGAATGTGCGAAGTCGAACGATAGTTTTGTTCGAGTTTGACGATTTCGGTGATGCCGTAATCTTTCACGAAGTCTGCCATGTTGCCCACGCGTGCGCCGCGGAAAGCGTAAATGGATTGATCGTCGTCGCCCACGCAGAAGACGAAGTTTTTCGTGCTCTTGGGATTGGCCAAAGCACGGATCCATCTAAACTGCAATTCGTTGGTGTCTTGGAATTCGTCTACGAGAATCCAACGGAAACGATCGGCGTAGTGTTCGCGCAAAATTTCATTTCGTTCCAAAAGCTCGACACTCGCAAGCAACAATTCCGCAAAGTCGACCAAGCCTTCGCGATGGCAGCGCTCTTCGTAGATTTGATAAATCGACAGACTCTGCTCATCTTTGACGCGCACGTCGCCCGAGCGCAACCCGGCTTCCTTAAATCGATTGATCGAAGCCTGAACGCTCTTGGGGTTATGGATGTCAGTATCGATTCCGGCATCTTTCATGATGCGCTTGATAAGCGAGAGCTGATCGCTTGAGTCGATAATCTGGAAGTTTTTCGGCAAACGAGCATCCTGGTAGTGCAAACGCAAAAGCTTGTGCGCGATGCCGTGAAAAGTCCCCATCCAAAGCCCCGACAAGTCGGCAGAGACCATCGCTTCCAGGCGCGAGCGCATTTCGCGGGCGGCCTTGTTGGTAAAGGTGACGGCAAGAATCTGAGACGGGTAAGCCATGTTGTTGGCGATCAACCACGCGATACGCGTTGTCAAAACCTTGGTTTTACCCGAGCCGGCACCTGCCAAAATCAAGGCATTTTCTTCTCCGAGCTCAACGGCTTTGCGTTGCATGGGATTAAGGGACTCTACAAGATCGCTCAACATTCACTTCACCTAAAAAATTTCAATCGTCAAAGACAAAAAAATAAGGAGCTCGGATTTTAGCCCAGCATGCGAAATGTCGCATAACGTTCTTCTGCGAAAAGTTTTTAGCTAGGCGATCAAGCGCCGATATGGAATTGAAGATCCTCCTTTGTTGACTCAAATGCACAAAACCTGACACCCAAATGAAGTCGCTGAGAGAACTAAAAAATTTACGAACTAATCATTAATTACATGATTTGATTCGAAATTTAATCATCAAAATCGAGTGTTAACCCAGAGAATTTCGTTGCGCCGACGCAACATATTTGATCATCGTAAGCACCCTATAGATCAAGTCACAAAATTGCCGAGTTAGCGACAATCAGGCTCATCAGTAACCAACAGGAATGAGTCATGTCGAAATTCGAAGTCGATTGGGAAGGCGCTTACCAAGAGTGGAAGGAAAGCGGACTGAGCCGCCGTCTATTCCAAATGAGCCTTCAGTTCAAGAAATACGTCAGGGGCGACCGGATGCCTAGCGAGGACACGGTCCGATCTCACTTCCGTACGGTTCGCGATCGCCTGGCCATTCAACAACAAAACCAAGCCCACGAAGAGCCGGTGCAGGACGACATCATCGTCACGTGCACGGCACCGGCAAAAATCATCAGACTGACGGAGGCCGATCTGGCAGAGATGGGCTTGACGAAGACGAGCAAAGCACTGCGTCGAGTCATCGTCAAACTCAACGACGGTCAGATCATCGAGTTTGAAACCGCCAACCCGGAGATGTTTGCCATCAAGGCGTTGGGTTGCCAAGTGGAGGGCTTGTCATGTTCGATTTGAAAAACTACCGATTGAGTCTGGTGTTCTGTCCGACGGATATGAGACAGGGATATAACTCGCTGAGTTTGTTGGCTCAACATTTTGTCGGTGTCGACATCGGTCAGTGCAAAGATTGCGTGGTGTTCGTTTCGAAAAGCTACACGACGGCCAAGATGCTCTGGGCCGACGCCAACGGCGGATTTTTGGTCACGCGCAAGCTTAAGAGCGGTCGTTTCCAGAAGTTGCTCGGTCAAATCGATGCAGGCCAACTTATGGAGGTGTCCTCCAAAACCTTGCTCAAATATCTTGACGGAGAGTCGATCGTCTCGAAGCAAACCAAGAATTCTCAAGGGATTTGACGCATATCAACGAAGTGAAAAACATGATTTTTTCACTCAAATTTATTGATTTCGAACTTCGAAATCAATGCCTGTAGAACGCATTTTGAGGGGGCTAGGAGCCCCTCAAATTGTTTCGACGAGGCGCCTCGTATCCTCGAAAAACACCCTCGTCAAAACGCGTTATAACCCCCGTGGAAACGGGTTAAAGTCGTTGATTTTAAAAGATAAATTAACGAAAATCTTTATAATTACGACTATCAGTAATTCACTTTTTTCATTCCTTCCATGACTCCCGAAGAACAAATCGCGCTCCTTGAAAAGCAACTCAAGCAAGCCCAACAAGATGCGGATGCTTGGAAGACCAAATGTGAGCAGCAAAAGCAAGAAGCCGCAAGCCAAATAGCCATGGAAAAGGCCAGAGCCGAGGCTCGCATCGAACAAATCGAAACCAAAGCACAGCGAAGGCTCGATCGTGCCAATGATCGTGCCAAGAAGAAAGACGATGCCATGAAAAAGCTTCGCAAGGAGACTGAGCACGTTCGTGCAATGGCAGAAATTGCTCCGCACATTTTGGCTGTGTTGATTGAAAGTTGCGCTGTGATTCAAGAGATTGCACCGAACGATCCGTTTTTGCAATCGGACATCATCAGAGAGCTTTCCAATAAAGAGCAAGCCGACTGGGAAGTCACGCTCAATGACAAGATGATCAAGGCGTTGTTTATCAAAGGCTCGGAAAAAACGACAGCCGCGCAGCGCAAGCAAGAGTATGACGAAATGCTCAATACGGCTACGCCGATGGTGCGTACTGTCGAACGATGCTTGAATCAAGCCGGCAGAGTGGTTACCAACTTCGTGCAAGGCGCAGCTTTGGCAGCAGAAGATGCGCCAGACGATCTGCTCTTGCAACAAGCCAAGAAAGTGGCCGAGATTGCTTCGCCCGAAACCGAAAAAGCGGTAAAGCGCACGTCTGTCGGCCGCCAACGTGTTAAGCCCAGAGAGTTGCCGCCGGCGCCGGTAGTCGAAGCTGTGACGGTATGTAGCAAATGCGGCAACCATGCATTGCAGCGTGGTAAGCCGATCGCGATGAAGCTGAGAACGATGGAGACGCTGATCAACCGGCTTGTACGCCAAGTCTACAAAGAGTACGTCGTCGTTCGGTGTGAAGACTGCGGACGCGTCCATCTCGAATGGAAGCACCCGGACGTGCCGGTCCGTCCGACCGGTACGCTCGGTCAATCGGTGGTGATCACTGCGGCAGTCGCCAATGCCATCGGATTGCCGTTGCACAAGACGCAAGAAATGCTCTTTGACAAGGACTCTCAATTCGGTCATTCGACTTTGGGCAGAAACGTCCATGAATGGTGCGAGGACTACGGTGCGCCGTTACTTGACAAGATTGCCCAAGAGCTCAACAGCCAGGAAGTGGTGGTTGCCGATGAGACGCGCATCAGCGTTTTGCAAAGCAAGCACCAAGGCGTTTGCGCCCCCAAAAAGGACTCGAAAACGCGTCAACATGACTATATCGGCGTGCAGTGCTCTGTTTACGGACACCCGAAGCGTTGCGTTAAGTTCGGTTATCTGGGCAGTCGCGGCAAAGATGCCATCCATGACTTTCTCAAGGACTTGCAGTGCAAAGTCTTGGTAACCGATGCTTATGCCGTTTATGACAGCTTCTGCCAAGCGCATACGGATATCAAACACCAATGCTGCTTTACGCATTTGCGCCGAGAAATCATGAATGCCGTCAATTTCGGCAAACTGAAAGAAAAGTACGGCAATTTAACGGATGATCAACTCATCGAGACAGCCAGAGAGAAAGCCGATCAAGAAACGCTTTTATATTCTTTCTGTAGCGTGATCAGCGCCATCAACAAGATATACGGCTATGAGAAAACGGTTAAACCCAAGCCCAACGAGAGCCGTGAAGATTTCTTGGAACGACGACGCAAGATGCGAGCCGGCAATCCGAAACAATTGGTGGATATCATTGACAAGACCATGGAGATCTTGGCCACGCAGCTGACGCAAAAGAAAGGCAATAAGCTGTATGAAGCCGTCAATAAGACCGTGCAGACCGGTGCGGCCGTGGTTTACTATATGAATCATCGAGAAGCCTTCCGGCACTTTATAGACGACCCGGAAATACCGATGGACTCCAACTCGGTGGAGTACTGCATCCGTAGCGTTGCGGTACTGCGCAAGGCCACAGACCATAAGCAAAGCCAAGAGTATACGAAGAGCTTATGCACGTTGCTGTCTTTAACTGAGACGGCAAAGGCTAACGGCATCCGTGATATCACCGGATGGCTGTTGGACTTTGGCCGCGCCTACTTCTTGTATCGGGCACGTGCATCCTTGCAGACCAAGATCGATGCGGGCGGCAAGCTCGACACCAAGCTGCGCTCGTTTGCTGCAACATCGGCCGATGGCTTTGACTTTGAACATTGGCTCCCTTGGAATTACAAGAAAGCAACACCTCAGGCATAAAAAAAGCGGCTTCGGCCGCTTTTTTTATCGTAAGTTCCCCATTTACAAAAAAGATTTTCAGTTCGGCCATTTTTGGGCGTAAAA
>JAUNOJ010000075.1 GCA_030531135.1 Sutterellaceae bacterium
ACCACCTCTATCCAGAACTATAAAGCGCAACTTTGCATGTTACGTTGTACTAGTTCATTTCGAACAATGTGCTTGGGAGAAATATGTCTCAACAGTCTTCGTTCGATAAATTTTTTGAATGCACTCGCCATTTAAAATCACCACAATTAGGAAAACAGGTTTCTCATAGTAGCAAAAAACGAAAGAACTCGTTTGAATTGCATTCGCCTGATGCATGTCAAAGCTCTCAACACGCACTTCTTTTCTACCACCTTCAACCTTGTCTGCTAGGTGCTTTTACTTCCTATCATTAGCTACTACTAATCATTGACAAAAGTAAAACTAACGTTTTTCGCATTTTCCCAAGGACTCTATAAGAATGATCACAGAAAAACAGCATCACCTCTGTTTCTTCATCTTATTTACCCCTTGGAGAAATCTCAATGCCCAAGAAAATTCACAACTTGCCGATTACCGGCATTGCCAGCTTTGCAAAATATCCCATTTGCACCAATCTCGACGAGTTGGATGCCGATATGTGCGTCATGGGGATTCCTTACGATATGGGCTCTCCCTATTTGACGGGATCGAAGTTCGGGCCGCGTCGCATCCGTGAAGTTTCCTGCCACTACGGTCGCGGCGATGCGGGTTTCTGGGATCCCGAACGTCAGATTCAATTCTTGGAAGCTCCGATTAAGATCGTTGACGGCGGCGACGTCGACATGGATCCGATGGATTTTCATGCTTCCTTTGACAATGTCACGGAAGCCGTTCGCAAGATTATTTCCAAGGGTGCAGTGCCTGTGATGATGGGCGGGGACCACTCCGTCACGATTCCGACGGCACGCGCTTTGGATATGTACGATGATCTTTGCATCGTACAGTTTGACGCTCACTTAGACTTCGGCATGCGCACTTGGACCAATGGGAGCCCCATGCGCATGATCAGCGAAATGCCGCATTTCAAGAAGATGTGTCAGATCGGTATGCGCGGTCTCGGCAGCAACACGCGTGAAGACTTCCAAGCTGCATACGCCTTCGGTTCCGTTGTCATTCCCTCGCGTCAAGCGTTGGAGCTCGGCGCCAAGGAAGTCATTTCTCGCATTCCGCGTGCCAAGAACTACTTTGTCACCATCGATATCGACGGCTATGACATGAGCACGGCTCCCGGGGTCGGGTCCCCGTCGCCGGGCGGCCTGAACTACACCTTTGTTACCGATGTGCTTGAAGGCATTTCTCAGCTTGGTAACGTCGTTGCTTTCGACTTGGTCGAAGTGGCGCCTCAATACGATCCCACGGGCATTACACCGCGTTTAGGCGCGATGACCATGCTCGCATTCATGGGCTTTATCATGCATGAACGTCAAAAGAAGGGCATGCTTCAGCATCAGAAAAAAAGCTTGATCTCCTAAAAACTCCGTTTGGCTGACTTTTTGGCCGATCGAAGCTCTTTCGAGCCTCGGTCGGTCAAATTGTGTCGACAAAAACCTTTTGCGAAGAGTCGACTTGACGATCTTCAGCGATATTCAGCTTAAAGTCCTGCCTTGCCCAGGGGATCAAGCTCTCAAGTTTCAGTTCAATCTCCGTTTTGACCAACTTGATCAATTCATCTTTCACCAACTCAAAAACGCTTCCTAACGTCCCTTTTCTTCTGACCAGAAACATACGGCGACGCAACCCAGGCTGAGGCGTCGGGGCAACTTTGATGTCATAGTGTCCCATCAAAACGGGAAAGGCGCCTGTAAGCGAAATCGCACCCCAGCCTTTGCCTGCAGCAATCAGAGAAAAGAGCACAGGGAAAGTGTCGCAAGCATAACGATAAGGAAACTCGAGATGAAACTGCCCGAATGCCGCACTTTGAAGTCTACCGCTGGCATTTTGAATGTCGTGCTGAATTAACGGCAATCCGCAAAGCTGCAACGATTGCCAGGTATCCGACTTTATTTTTCCTTCGATTGTTTTGGGAAATAAGCACACCCAAGGCTCCTCAAACAAACAAACGCGCTCAAGGCTATCCGGAAATTCAGTGGGACTTGCCACCACGGCAAAATCCAACTCGCCGCCTAAAACGGCGTAAACCAGTCGTTCGCTCGACTCTGTTCGAATGTAGAGATCTTTGACATGGGGCTTTAAATTTTCAACGAGCGGCACGGCCAAAGGCAATGCCATCGATTCGATTAAACCGAGTCGTAAAGACGGTTTGATGAAGTTCTCTTTTCGTATATCGCGCACGAGATTTTCGATTTCTTGCGCAGGTTTCACGATCCCAGCCACCAGTAGTTGTCCTTGCTTGGTCAGCTTCAAGGGGCGCTGACTTCTTTCAAACAAAGTCACGCCAAGCTCTTTTTCCAACTTTTGCATCAACTGAGAAATGGCCGACTGGGAAACGCCTCGGCGATTGGCTGCCTCCGAAAAGCTTTTCGCTTGAGCGACCTCCAACAGCAACTCCAATGATCGAGAGAAAAAGATGCCGCCTTTCGGTAAATGTTCTTTCATTTCGCTTCCCCTTTCAAAGCAACAACTTAAGTTTAACTTATTTCATTTTGAAGAGAACTGTTATTTCTTTCGAAGATTTATAAGAAATCATAAATACTAAAGCAAGCGGCAATGGCCGTCAGTACCCCATTTGTCCGAGCTTAACCTCGCCGTTTTGCTTTCCCCACCCCTAAGGCCCGAGGTTAGTTCTTCATCCCTTCTAGGAGAAAATCATGTTCTGGATGCAACTACTCATCGTGCTTGTTGCACTTGCAGTCGGCGCTCGCCTGGGCGGCATCTTCCTCGGTATTGCAGGCGGCTTGGGTTTGGCCGTTTTGGTCTTCGGATGCGGGCTTGCGCCGTCGTCTCCCCCAATTGACGTCATGCTCATCATCACCTCGGTCATCGTGGCTGCCAGCACCTTACAGGTTGCGGGCGGCATGGACTTTTTGGTGAGTGTCGCCGAACGTATTTTGCGCGCGAATCCGCGCCACATCACGTTCTTGGCACCGATGGTCTGCTATCTCTTTACCTTCATGGCCGGCACCGGCAATATCGCTTTTGCACTACTGCCCGTCATCGCTGAAGTCTCCAAAGATACGGGCGTTCGTCCCGAACGCCCCATGTCGATTTCGGTCGTCGCCAGCCAACAGGCGATTACAGCCAGTCCCGTTTCTGCCGCCATGGCCGCTTTGGTTGCGCTTCTCTCGCCCCTGGGCGTCGGCATGGGACAAATCATGCTCGTATGCGTTCCGGCAACGCTTATCGGTTGTTTGCTCGGTGCTTTATCGGTTTGTCGTCGCGGTGTCGAACTTAAAGACGATCCCGAATATCAAAAGCGTTTGGCTGCCGAAGGTTTGAATGCCGCGTCCGTTGCCGCTCAACATAAGGAACGCAAACAAAAGACCTTCGATTTCTCAGCAAAACTTTCCGTCGCACTCTTCGTTTTGGGCGCCGTCATCATCGTTCTTTTCGGTACGATCCCCGCACTGCGTCCGTCTTTTATGATTGACGGCAAGCTTGTGACCTTATCCATGACGCACGCCATCGAAATCATCATGCTTGTGGTTGCCGGTGTCGTGGTTTTGTGTTGCAAGACGCGCGTGAGCGACATTGCCAAGAGTTCGGTCTTTGAAGCCGGCATGACAGGCGTGATTTGCATCTACGGTTTGGCATGGATGGGGGATACGCTGATTACGGCTTACCTTCCCGAAATCAAGCTTTTGGTGCAAAACTTCGTGCAGGCGCATCCCTGGACATTTGCCATCGGTTTGATGGCCGTAGCTTCCGTCGTTTTAAGCCAAGCCGCCACCACGCGTCTGTTGTATCCGCTCGCAATTGCGTTGGGGTTGCCACCCGTTGCACTTGTGGCATCTTGGCCCGCTTCCGGTTGTCTGTATGTGATTCCGACGTACGCCACCATCGTGGCCGGCGTAGCCTTCGATTCGACCGGCACAACCAAGATCGGTAAGTTCGTCATCAATCACAGCTACCTGATTCCCGGCATGGTGACAACGATTTCAAGCGTGGCTCTGGGCTTTGTTTTTGCTTCCTTTGTCTTGTAATCGGTTTACGATTGCCCACATAACCTTTCGGTGTCCGAGTCTCACAAGCCGTCGGACACCCTTTGCTTTTATTTGGAAGGCAACTATGTCTGAAAAAATTCATCGCGGCAAACTGAAAGCTGTTCCCGATCCGTTGGTCGCAAAATACCTGATCGAGCCCGGTATCAAATCCGATATCCGCTATCGCTTTCAAGCGTTTGTCGACTGCAACAAAGCGCATGTCCTCATGCTGACTCAACAGAAAATCATCTCAAAAGAAGCGGCGGCTCAAATTCTTCGTGTCAATGACGAGTTATCCGACCTCGACACCCCGCCCTTTGAATGCAATCCCGACAGAGAAGATTTTTACTTCAATCTCGAAGCATATCTGATCGAGAAAACCGATATTGAAATCGGCGGCCAGCAACACACCGCACGCTCGCGCAACGACCTTTATGACACCTGTGCTCGTATGGCGGTCAGAAAAGCATTCTTTGAACTCTCAACCGCCTTTAACCGCTTACGTCAAACGCTGATTGACAAAGCAACAGAGTCGACGGACGCCGTCTTTTCGGGTTACACCCATATGCAACCGTCGGAGCCGATTACTTTCGCGCACTATTTATCGGGAATCTTGAGCGCGTTGGAGCGAGACTACACCAGACTCGAGCACGTCTATGCGGGACTCAATTTGTGTCCGTTGGGCTCTTGCTCGATGGGTTCGACCTCTTGGAACATCGATCGACAAATGACATCCGACCTTCTGGGCTTTGACGCACCCATGGACAATTCCATCGACGGTGTGGCCAGTCGCGATTTCATCACGGATCTCCTCGCAACGCTATCTTTGGCATCCAACACAACGAGTCGCTTATGTCAAGACCTCTACGTTTGGTCAACGCCCGATTACGGCTATGTTGAGGTGCCTGACAGTTGCGCTGTATGTTCGTCAATCATGCCGCAAAAGAAAAACCCCTGGGTGCTTGAACGCATCAAAGCAAAAGCCGCCCATATCGAAGCGGCACTGATCAGTGCTTTGAACGTGATGAAAAACGTCATCTTTTCTCACACCGAAGACATCTGCGGAGAAACGGGCGCCTATCTCTTTGCTGCCGTGGATGAAATGATGGCGATATGCAAACTGACGAAACTCAATGTTGCCGGATTAAAGCTCAATCGAGAAGTCATGCTTGAAAAAGCCAAGAGAAATTTCTGCACCGTCACCGAACTAGCCAACACGCTCGTTCGTTGCGACAAAGTGAGCTTCAGAACTGCGCACGATGCCGTTGCCTACGTCGTCAACGCCATGATCGAGCAAGGTAAACCTGCTGATGAAATCGGTATCGATGACATCAACGCGGCCTACGCCGCCTTGAGTGTCAAGCCAACTTTGATTCGGGCTCAAGAACTTAAAGAGGCGCTTGATCCGATTTCGATCGTTTTCAAGAAGGCCTGCATCGGCGGCACCAACCCGCAAGAAGTATCAAGGCAGCTTCAAGCGCGTCAAGAGCAGTTGCATCGCGATATTGCGCTGCTCAACGAGCGTATCTCCAAAACAGATAAGGCTAAGGAGCTTCTTGATTCTCAAACGCGAAAGTTTTACCGATCGTGAGCAATGCGGCGATATTGTCGCGCTTCCTGGTGAAGACAATGGCCACGAGGATGTGGCCATTGCTCTTTTGGTTTTGGTCGGACTTGTGCTATCCGAAATACGCTTTGAAATTACGAACGAGACCAACACCCTTTGGCGATCTTCATCACTTTCACATGCGTTTCCAGCATCGTTGTTCTGATTTGATCATCTGATGCTTTTTTGTGAAGTTCTGCATCCAGCTTCGTGCGCTCTACTTCCAACTTTTGCTTGGCTGTCAGATAATCAATCCATCGTCCGCCGAGCCAACCGGCGGCCAAGATCGCCACCGCCGTCAAAGTATGTCAACTACTCCAATCTTCCAACATTTCTTCTTCTCTTAGCTCTAAAACCCCTGACATCGCCCCAACCTTTCGCCTTGATCTCCAACGCACGATGCCATTTTTTTATTTTAACCTTGATGAAGTCCTCAAAACGCTTCGCAACCGCTTTTTCCGACTCTGTTAACCCATCGGGTAACAAAGTGCCCAAATCCAGTGCCGTGAGCCCCTCAAGCAATCTAGTGAGTCTCTCGGAAAGCAACCCCGACGTCACACCGACTTTGTCGCATTCATTGAGTAACTCTTTAATCCCGATTCCATCCATCGCGAACACTCCTCTCACCGACATCGCCATCGTATGATCGACGCCGTCAATGAGTTCCACGGAAACCAAGTCGTACCAAGGCGCCATCACCAAGCCCTTCTTCCCCACAAAGAAACTCAGGTTTTTGCCGTGCGCGTCGCTGCCGCCCATCACGACGTTAAAGAGCATCCAGTCAAGAAGGTCGGTCACGAATGCCATCCTGTCTGCTGCAAAAGCTTCCAAAGAAAAAAGCTTTGCAAAAGTCACTCCGACCGAGTCGGCCATGGTACTCGAAAGCCCGTCAGACACACGCTCGTACTTCATTGTCGATGGCAACCCCAATGCCTGACAAGCGTCGACAGTGTGGCGCCTTTTGACGTAAAGCTTCCCGTCGGCACCGACCGTTGTCTGTCGATCGAATCGTTTGATTTCAAGTACCGGAAAGCCGACTACGTGCAAGAAAGTCATCTCACTGACCCGATAGCCCAAGGTTTTGGCAATTTGCGTTGTGAGATATTCATTGAGCAACAAA
This sequence comes from Sutterellaceae bacterium, assembly GCA_030531135.1. GTDB lineage: Bacteria > Pseudomonadota > Gammaproteobacteria > Burkholderiales > Burkholderiaceae_F > Duodenibacillus. The sequence continues at coordinate 6,746 of JAUNOJ010000075.1, forward strand.
TGCGATTGACCTTTGCGCTCGAATTTGAGAATCGTGTCGCTTGTCAAAGATTTTCCCTGTGCCAATCCCCACGCATCGCCCTGTTTGATCACCGTGAGCTTATCCTACGCTCCCGCCACCGTCGATCGGAACTTTCCGTCCCAAACATGAATCGGCGTTCGGTCTCGACTGGATAAGCGCTTGCCAAGTTCTTTCTTATCAATCCACCGAATGGAGGGTTCGGCATCGGATTGGCCAGCATCGGTCATCTTCAGCCGAACGGCACCGACAAGATCGTCTCGCATAGCCAAAGCTAAGCCCAAAACGTTACTCTTGGAGACTTTGGCAAAATGGCTTAAAACATCCAAGCCACGACCTTCGGGGAGCATATTCTGGAAAAATGCCAAGGCAGCCCCATCGTCAAATTGCCCCGTTAACGGCAAGGCAGGACTGATCGCAAAACCGTTTCTTGTCCAGTCGTCTGCGTACTCAAAAAGCGGCTGTTGTGCTTTACGTTGCAAACGCAGCCGACCGACTTCGGTCTCTCCCAAGAAGACGCCGACATCAATACCACTCATCTTCGATCCTTACCCGCTTGCCGTCTTGGTCGACGCTGTTTTTGTCCACCAAATGCAATTTCAAATCAAGCATGAACAAAATCTTAATCACGGTCGAAAGCTTGGCATCTCCGCCCTTTTCAATCTTGATGAGCGTTTTCTTAGTGATACCTGTGAACTTCTCCAAAGTTTCCAAAGTCACGCCGCGAGCTTTGCGCTCTTGACGGATCAAAGCTCCGAGATTTTCCAGCGTCAGATCATCGGTCAAAACAAATCGCTGCATGGTGTACAAAACTCCACGATTCTTTGAAAAACATATCTTTGAGTACTCTACTACACCTTTTCACCAAAATCGATAAATTTGGTACTTTAGTACACTTTCCCAACACCGATTTCGTCCCGATCGGTTGACATCTCTTGCATTTCGGGGTTAAA
>JAUNOJ010000076.1 GCA_030531135.1 Sutterellaceae bacterium
AGACGATCGGATTTTCGGTCACGGCGTTTTTGACGGCAAACTGCACGTTCATCAAGCCCACGACACCCAAAGCCTTGGCCATCAATTTCGTCTGACGACGCACTTCGACCAAGATGTCTTCGCGCAAGCTGTAGGGCGGCAACGAGCAAGCCGAGTCGCCGGAGTGAACGCCTGCGGCTTCGACGTGCTGCATCAAACCGCCGATACGCACTTCGGTGCCGTCGCTGATGGCATCAACGTCCATTTCCACGGCGTCGTCCAAGAAGTGATCGAGAAGCACGGGACTGTCTTCGCTCACCACGATGGCTTCGTGCATGTAGCGCTGCAATTCCTTGGCGTTGTGCACGATATCCATGGCACGGCCGCCCAACACATAGCTCGGACGCACCACGATCGGATAACCGATTTCTTCGGCGGCCTTCAATGCGGCTTCTTCGGTGTGGCAGGTGCGATTCGGCGGCTGCTTCAAACCCAAGTCGTTGATGAGCTTCTGGAAGCGTTCGCGGTCTTCTGCGCAGTCGATGGCGTCCGTGCTCGTACCGACGATGGGCACGCCCGCAGCTTCCAAAGCTCGGCAAATCTTCAAGGGCGTCTGACCGCCGTACTGCACGATCACGCCTTCGGGCTTTTCAACGCGGCAGATTTCCAAAACGTCTTCCAAGGTCACCGGTTCGAAGTACAGGCGATCGGACGTATCGTAGTCGGTGGAAACCGTTTCGGGGTTGCAGTTGATCATGATCGTTTCGTAACCGTCTTCGCGCAAAGCCATGGCGGCATGCACGCAGCAGTAGTCGAATTCGATACCCTGACCGATACGGTTGGGGCCGCCGCCTAAAACGACAATCTTCTTCTTGTCGGTGGGTGCGGCTTCGCATTCGTCCTGATAGGTCGAATACATGTAGGCCGTCTTCGTTTCGAATTCGGCGGCACAGGTATCGACGCGCTTGTAGACGGGATGCACGTTCAGGGCTTCGCGCTTGGCGCGAACGTCGGCTTCCTTGACGCCCAAAGCGGCGGCAAGGCGCTTGTCGGAAAAGCCCTTTTTCTTCAAAAAGCGCATTTCTTCAGCCGTGAGCTCTTCCAAAGAAGTGCCTTCCACGCGCTTTTCGATGTCGATCAATTCCTTGATCTGAACGAGGAACCACTTGTCGATCGAAGTCATTTCGTGGACTTCGTTCACACTCATGCCGATGCGGAATGCGTCGCCCACATAGAACAAGCGTTCGGGACCGGCTTCGCAGATTTCGTGCACGATTTCTTCGCGATCCGTCGTCATCGGAGTCAAGCCGTCTTTGCCGGTTTCAAGACCGCGCAAGGCTTTCTGCAACGATTCCTGGAAAGTGGAGCCGATGGCCATCACTTCGCCCACGGACTTCATTTGCGTGGTCAAGCGATCGTTGGCCTGCGGGAACTTTTCAAAGGCAAAACGCGGCACCTTGGTGACGACATAGTCGATCGTGGGCTCAAAGGAGGCCGGCGTCTGGCCGCCCGTAATGTCGTTTTTAAGTTCGTCCAAAGTGTAACCCACGGCCAACTTGGCAGCGACCTTGGCGATCGGGAAACCCGTTGCCTTGGAAGCCAAGGCAGACGAGCGCGACACGCGCGGGTTCATTTCGATGACGATCAAGCGACCGTTCTTGGGATTGACGGCAAACTGAACGTTGGAGCCGCCGGTGTCCACGCCGATTTCGCGCAACACGGCCAAAGAGGTGTTACGCAGCAGCTGATATTCGCGGTCGGTCAAAGTCTGGGCAGGGGCCACCGTAATGGAGTCGCCCGTGTGCACGCCCATCGGATCCAAGTTTTCGATCGAGCACACGATGATGCAGTTGTCTTTCTTGTCGCGCACCACTTCCATTTCGTATTCCTTCCAACCGAGAAGGGACTCTTCGATCAGAAGTTCGTGGGTGGGAGACAAAGCCAGACCACGCTCGCAAATTTCCAAGAATTCGGGCATGTTGTAGGCGATACCGCCGCCGGAGCCGCCCAAGGTAAAGGACGGACGAATCACGGCCGGGAAACCGACCTTGGCCTGCACTTCAAGGGCTTCTGCCATGGTGTAGGCAATGCCGGAGCGAGCCGATTCCAAGCCGATTTTGTCCATGGCTTCCTTAAAGCGCTGGCGGTCTTCGGCCTTGTCGATGGCGTCGGGCGAGGCGCCGATCAATTCGACGTTATATTTCTTCAGAATGCCTTCGCGATCCAAGTCCATGGCCAAGTTCAGGGCCGTCTGGCCGCCCATGGTCGGCAAAATCGCATCGGGCTTTTCCTTGGCGATGATGCGCTCGACCACCTGCCAATTCAAAGGTTCGATGTAGGTGGCGTCGGCCATCACCGGATCGGTCATGATGGTGGCGGGGTTGGAGTTGACCAACACCACGCGATAGCCTTCTTCCTTCAAAGCCTTGCAGGCCTGAGCGCCGGAATAGTCGAATTCGCAGGCCTGACCGATAATGATCGGACCGGCACCGAGAATCATGATGGTTTTAATGTCTGTACGTTTGGGCATGGTTTTTATGCGCCTTTGTAGTTTTGCGGATCAAGATCGCGTTCGACGAGCTCGATCAAAATATGAATCACTTTGATATGCAACTCCTGCACGCGATCGGCCCAAGCCCCCGCGGGAGTCACAACGGCAATATCGGAAAGTTCGACAATGGGCGAATTTGCGCGCCCCGTCAAACCGATGACTTTCACGCCCTTGGCCTTGGCGGCCTTGGCGGCGGCAAGAATGTTCTTGCTCGTGCCCGAAGTCGTGATGGCGATCAAAACGTCGCCGGCTCTGCCCATGGATTCGATCCAACGCGAAAACACGAATTCGTAGCCGTAGTCGTTGCCCACGCACGCCATGTGCGAGACGTCCGAAATGGCCGCCGCCCGATAGGGCGCTCGGTCGCTGCGATAGCGGCCGGTCATTTCTTCGGCAAAGTGCATTGCGTCGCACAAACTGCCGCCGTTGCCGCACGAGTAGACCGCGCCGCCCGCTTTTTGGCTGTCAACGATCAGTTGCGCCGCGCGCGCCACATTAGCCATAGCGTCTTCGTTAGCCAAGAGCGCATTCAAAGCGCTTTTGGCTTCGGTCAAAGAAGCTTTGACGCAGGCGATTTTTTCAATTTCAGTCGTCATCGGTTTGTTTTCCGAAAGAGTCCGGTTCTTTACTTTTTAGCCGCTTCAAGCATGTCGACGAACTTGTCGAACAGGCTTTCGATATCATGCGGACCGGGGCTGGCTTCGGGGTGCCCCTGGAAGCTCATGGCCGGTGCGTCGATAAAGCGCAAACCCTGCAAAGAGCCGTCAAACAGGCTTTCGTGCGTGGGTTTCACATTGGCGGGCAATGTGGCGGCATCCACGGCAAAGCCGTGGTTTTGGCTCGTAATGGCCACGCCGCGCGTTTCCAAATCCACCACCGGGTGGTTGGCGCCGTGGTGACCGAACTTCATCTTCAAAGTCTTGGCGCCGGAAGCCAAACCCATGATCTGGTGACCCAAGCAGATGCCGAACAACGGAATCTTCTTGGCCAAGCACGCACGAGCAGCATCGATGGCGTAGGTGCAGGGCTCGGGGTCGCCCGGGCCGTTGGAAAGGAACACGCCGTCGGGATTCATGGCAAAAACGTCTTCCACGGGCGTGGTGGCCGGCACAACCGTCACCGCGATACCGCGATCGACCATCAGGCGCAAAATGTTGCGCTTGACACCGAAGTCGTAAGCCACGACCTTGTATTTGAATTCCTTGGGGTGTTTAAAGCCCGGCGTACCTTCCTCGCCGTCCTTCAAGCCCCAGGTGCCTTCCTTCCATTCGTAGGGAGCGCTACAGGTGACTTCCTTGGCCAAGTCGCGACCGACCATCGAGCCCCAGCTTGTGGCGGCCTCTTTGGCCTTGGCGATTTCTTCTTCGGTCAAGGTGCCGTTTTCAGCCACGACAATGGTGCCGGCCTGAGCGCCCTTGGTACGCAAAATACGCGTCAGTTTGCGGGTGTCGATTTCGCACAAGCCCACGACACCGGCTTTACTCAAATAACCGGAAAGATCGCCCGTTGCGCGGAAGTTGCTCACAACGGGGCTTTCGCTGCGGATGATGAGGCCTGCGGCGCACACGCCTCGGCTTTCTTCATCCTGCGAGTTGACGCCCGTGTTTCCGATGTGCGGATACGTTAACGTCACGATTTGTCCCGTATAGCTCGGATCCGTCAGGATTTCCTGATAACCCGTCATGGCGGTATTGAATACCACTTCTGCTGTCACCATACCCGCAGCACCCATGCTTCGCCCGAGAAAGACTTCTCCGTCGGCAAGCACGAGTGCGGCTTGGGCACGCGTGTCGGTGATGATGTTGCTCAAGGCATCTCCCCTTATCAATTTCAATTGCTTTGAAATTGCGACTCGTCATTGCGCCGTCATTTGCCGACCTCGCCTTCTCCGTCCGTGTTTTGAGAATTTGCCTGTCGTCAAAAGAGCTTTCAAGGTAAAGCAACACAATGCCGTCGACAATCAAAGACTGCGACAAAACCCAAGAGCCGTTTGCACCTTCGTCTAAGGCAAACCGCTCTCGAACTGAAAACCGTTCATTTCGGACCAAACGCCTGTCGATCGTTTCCATCGACACACTTGTCCAAATTAAATCGTGTAATTATACCCGCACGCCATATGCGACTTTTTGCTTAGTCGAACTGAGAAAAGCACAGAAAAGTGCGAATTTTTGCCCCGACACAGAGCAAATTTGTCGGGTTTGCATTACGCTCGAAAGTCCTTGGTGCAAAGTCCCTCAAAATATCGACTGTCGGTGCTAATCTTTCGAGTTACCGACCAAAAAACATTTTCAAAAAAGGACGGCTTTTCAGATATGCAAAGCGAACTCGAGCAACTCAAATCCATGACGACAATCGTGGCCGATACGGGAGATATCGATACGATTGCCCGGCTGAAACCCACCGAAGCCACCACCAACCCCTCGTTGATTCTCAAAGCCGTTGCAAGCGACGCCTATAACGGCATCGTCCAAGCGGCAAAAGCCGTCAACGAATCTGCCGCATTGCGCATCGACCGTGTTTTGACCGGTTTCGGCTGCCGCATCCTCGAACACATTCCGGGGCGCGTCTCCACCGAAGTCGATGCAAGACTTTCTTTCGATACGCGCGCCACTGTTGAAAAAGCGCGCCGCATCATTGCGCTTTACGAAGCTCAAGGCGTCTCGCGCGAGCGCATTCTCATCAAAATCGCCGCCACCTGGGAAGGGGCGTGTGCCGCACAAATTCTGGAAGCCGAAGGCATTCACTGCAACATGACCTTGATTTTCTGTTTGGCGCAGGCCAAGGCCGCCGCACAAGCCCAAGCCACGTTGATCAGTCCCTTTGTCGGGCGCATCTACGATTGGTATAAGGCCAGCGAAGGCCCCAACTGGAACGAAACCGCCATGGCCGGCCCCAACGATCCGGGCGTTCAGTCGGTCACTGCCATCTACAAATGCTTGAAAGCGGCCGGCAGCCGCACGCAGGTGATGGGTGCATCCTTTAGAAACAAAGGCGAAATCTTGGCTTTGGCAGGCTGCGACCTTTTGACCGTCTCGCCTCAGTTGATCGGCGAGTTGTCGGAAAGCTTCTCTCCGGTCGTCAAAGCCTTGGATAGCGAAAGCTTGCGCCCCACCGCACCGATTGTGATTTCTCAGAGCGAATTTTTGTACGAAGTCAATCGCAGTGCGGTGGCCAGCGACAAACTCAGCGCCGGCATTCGCAACTTTGCCACCGATACCGAAAAACTCGAAGCGCTCTTACACTAAACGCAATAAAGAACGACCATGACTGAAAAAGCCCCTGCGCCTTACAAGGTTTTGATTGTCGAGCCCGACGAATACCGTCAGCAAAAGCACAAGCTCGACTTGATGCGCGATCCGGACTTTACCGTCACGGGTACGTTTACGGGAAAACGCGAGGCGGTGCTCTTTTTGCACCGCCACCCGATCGACTTTTTGGTGGTTAATACGTTGCTTTCCGACGGTAACGCTGCCGAATTGATTCGCACGACCTTGAAGCGCTATCCCGAAGCCTTGGTTTTGGCCGCGACCGACACCACGGAAGAGTCGACCATCATGCAAACGGTAACGGCCGGCGCCAACGGTTACGTGCTTTTGTCCGAAAACAAAACCGGGGTTGCTTCGTGCCTGAAACTGATGCTCTCGGGCGGCTCTCCCGTGAGTCCCACCATTGCCCGCACGGTTTTAAGAACGTTGCAGTGCCGTGCGGAAATGCGCCGCACGACACCCGACAATTCGCCCTTGTCTCCGCGAGAACTCGACATCGTGCGCCTTTTGGCCAAAGGCATCAGTTTTCAGGAGATCGGCGAGATTTTGGCCATCAGCCTGCATACGGTCACCACGCATATCAAAAAGATTTACCGCAAGCTCAACGTGCACTCGCGCGGCGAAGCCGTCTACGAAGCCAGGCACTTGGGACTTGTCGATTAGACGCAGTTTTTGACGATTGAAACAAATCCGTGCAAAATCCTCACCACTATGACTCAGAATACCTCTCTTAAACAGGCTGCCATGATGGCTTTGGCCCCGATTGCAGCCGACATGCAAGAAGTCGAGCGCGTCATTTCCGAAGAAATGGCCAGCGCCGTCGGACACGTCGAAGAAATCGCCCGCTACATCACATCCGCCGGCGGCAAGCGCATGCGCCCGGCTTTGTTGATTTTGATGGCGCGTGCCATGGGAGCCGAACCCAAACTCGCCGCCTATCTCGGTGCCGTGATTGAAATTTTGCATACCGCTACGCTCATGCACGACGACGTGGTCGACGAAGGCAAAATGCGCCGCGGTCGCGAAACGGCCAATGCCCGTTGGGGCAACGGCCAGGCCGTGTTGGTGGGCGACTTCCTGTACACGCGCTCGTTTCAAATGATGATTCGAGCCGGCAATCTCAAGGTCATGCAGGCCTTGGCCGATGCCGCCAACCGTTTAAGCGAGGGCGAAGTGCTGCAGATGCAAAATGCGCACGACCCCGACACGGACGAAGCCAAGTACTTTGCCGTGATCGAACGCAAGACGGCGTGCCTGTTTGAAGCTGCTGCACACATGGCCGCCGCCATTGCCGAGGCTGCCCCCGAACAGGAAAATGCTTGCGCGCAATACGCTTTGCACCTTGGAAACGCCTTTCAGATTGCCGACGACATTCTCGACTACAACGGCGAGGCTGCCGCCATCGGCAAGAACCTCGGTGCCGACTTGCGCGAAGGCAAGGTGACCTTGCCCGTGCTTTACGCCATGCAGTTGGCAGGTGAGGCTGATCGCGAACTCATTCGCGAAGCCATTCGCAAGGGCGACGGCGATTTCGAAGCCATCAGCCGTATTGTGATCGGTTGCGGAGCCTTACAAAAGTGTCTGGAACGCGCACAAATCGAGGTTCAACGCGGTTCCGAAGCATTAAATGCGTTACCCCCTGGACAATTTAGAGATTCTCTGATAAAATTCTTATTCTTATCAGTTCAGAGAGATCGATAAGGTCTTAAGAACCGATTTCGGGGTGTAGCTCAGCCTGGTAGAGTACTACGTTCGGGACGTAGGAGTCGGAGGTTCGAATCCTCTCACCCCGACCAGA
>JAUNOJ010000077.1:0-6010 GCA_030531135.1 Sutterellaceae bacterium
AATCAATGGGACCCCAAAAAAGAAGCTTGCCGCAGCACTGTCACCGTACATTTCACGATCTTCGTGGAAGGTTCCTTCGATTGTGACACTACCTGTCAATTCCTTGACGTGCTTTTTGGTAATCACATTCACCACGCCACCGACAGCATCACTTCCCCAAGTCGTGGAAGCCGGACCACGCAACACCTCAATGCGTTCAATCATGTTTACAGGAGGAATGAATCCCGTAGTCGGATTAAAACCTCGTTCCATCATTGCCGTACTAAAGTTTTGGCGTCGTCCGTCTTGGAGAATCAATGTATAGTTGGCATCAAAACCACGCATAGATACCGTGGAGTTACCCATCTTGGTCATGTCAATATCGACACCGGGCACATCGCCCACAGCAGTACCGAGATCGATCACAGGCTTAGTCTTGAGTTCCTCGGAAGTAATGACGGACACGCTTGCAGGAGCTTCTCTCACGTCCTGAGCATATCCTGCTGCTGACACGACGGACGTATCAAGCGTCGTATATTCGTCGTCAGTTTGTGCGTATGCACTGGCAACGGCCAGAGATAGCGGAAGCAAGGTGAGAACACGAATTTGTTGTTTCATCTTTAGTTTTCGTTAGGTCTGATTGTTAGTAAAAATACGTCCTGTTTTGTGCCAAACAAGTGACGCCGGCTACGCATTTTATTCAAAATAAGAATCATTCTCATTCGCAATTTGCATGATTCTTTCCATAGCCGCAGACCTATTACCCTCATAGTGGGGATACTTCATTTTTACTCACTATGGGATACCAATTCCTTCTTGCCTTATTTTGTAGGCTTTTCACGAATTGCCAAACAAATTCTTAAAGACAAAGTACTTAATTTTAAGTTTTTCTTAAGAAATGACTAAATGAGAATCATTTGAGGTTTATCAATAAAACACGGTGGTTCTTCCTATGGAAAAATTTATTTTTGACGGGCTTTTGATGGTTCATTGATGGGGATTTCACAAATTTTGTTCGCACTCGGGCCGACAGGTCTATAACACGCATTCCGCGCAATTCAGGTTGTGAACAAATTTCAACTCGGGTGAAGGCGCCTGTTCCATTCGTGGTGTGCAGGACTTCCAGTACAACAAAAGACATCATTCACTGGGACTCAAAGTCTTGTTGCGTGGAGTTCTCGGGGTTACTACCTAATAAAACACTTTTAATTCTCTCCGAATAACTTTTTCACTTTCCCTTGCGACAAAATGAGCTTGTCTCGAAAGGTCGAGAAAGTTTTCTCGATCATGCGTCTTTGACTGTAGTGGATGACAGTCTTGGAAGACGTAAAAAACACAGAGACATGATTTATTCAATTGGAGAAATCTCAAATGAAAAAGACTCTTGCTGCAGTTGCCGTTCTCGGCGCTTTTGCCGGCTCCGCTTTGGCTGCTGACGTTACCCTCTACGGTATGATCGATACCGGTCTTGCTTACACTCACGTTGACCTTGACAATGCTAAGGGTGGCGTTGACAAGCTCAGCATGGAATCTGGCATGCAGTCCGGCTCTCGCTTCGGCTTTAAGGGCACGGAAGATCTCGGCAACGGTTTGACCGTTGGCTTTATCCTTGAAAACCAGTTCTCCGGTGATGACGGCGCCTTGAAGGACGGCCTGTTGTTCCGCCGTGAAGCTTCCCTCTTCTTGCAGGGCGGCTTCGGTAAGATTGCTGCTGGTCGTATGGGCTCTATCAACAACGGCACCAGCTCCTGGGGTAAGCTCGGCATGACCTCTGCATTCGGCACGTCCGGTTGGGGTGGCTACGCTGCTCAGGCTGAAACCACGTTCTCTGCCGCCGGTTTGTGGGATAACATGATTTCCTACGAAACCCCGTCTTTCGCCGGTTTCAAAGTTTATGCTCAGTACGGCATGGGCGGTCAGTCCTACACGTATGAAAATGACCAAGAGGAAGATGTTTCGGTCACTGGCGTTGAAAACGAATCTAGCTCCAATCGCTACTACGCTATCGGTGCTACCTACAACAACGGTCCTGTCGCTGCCTATTTCGCTGTTGATTCCATCAACTACAAGAGCTTCTATGCCGTTGATGGTTCCGCTGGCGCTACCGCGCATGACACTGACGATAGCTTGACTATTACTCTCGGTGGCTCTTACGACTTTGAAGTCGCCAAGGTGTTCTTCGGTGCTCAATACTTCGACGAAGTTGCTGCATTCGGCAACTTGGTGACGAAGACCTCGTTTGGCTCCAAGAAGATCACGGGTTATGGTCTCACCGTTTCTGCCAACATCCCCGTGGCAGGCGGCAACATCCTCGCCGGTGTGAACTATGTTGATGCTGAAGCTGCTGACAGTTTGGAAAAGACGCCCTACAAGGACGACGAATTCCAGCGCTATACCGTGACGGTCGGTTACGACTATCCGTTGAGCAAGCGCACCGACGTGTACACAGTCGCCAGCTACATGCAGGATGACGTTACCGTTGCTAAGAAGGACATCGATACGTCCGCTTACTCCCTCGTGGTCGGTCTGCGTCACAAGTTCTAATCTAACGTCTGTCTAAACAGACCTCCTCAAGATTAGATCACCCCCGTCAATCCTTGCGATTTTCGGGGGTTTTGCTTGTCTGTTACTTTTGCGAACGTCTGCCCCGCTCCTGCACCAAAATCCTGCTTACGCCTCAAAAATTTCTCCACATTGCACCAAAGCCCTCGGGTATAATTTCAAGTTCTCATTTTTCAAACCGTAAAGCCAGCACACTTTACGATTTTTCTTTTGCCCATTAACTGGACATATCCATGGAAGCCGAACGCATCAATCAAATCAACAATCTGTGCGACGACCTAGCTCACCGACTTGCTGAGCTTAGGGGGTATCTTTGACGTTGATCGCAAAGAACGTCGCTTAGAAGAAGTCAACCGCGAGGTTGAAAACCCCGCATTGTGGGACGATCCCAAACGCGCTCAAGAAATCAACAAAGAACAGAAGTTGCTCGAAGACTTGGTGGGTAACTTCAAGCGCTTGACCGCAGGCGTATCTGACGCCAAAGAACTCTTTGAAATGGCCTTGGAAGAAGGCGACGAAGCCGGTGCCGAATCTGTGGCCCACGACGTCGAGGGCTATGCGCACGACGTCGAAAAGCTCGAATTCAAACGCATGTTCAATCGTCCGCAAGACAGCGCCAACTGCTACGTCGAAATCCAGGCCGGTGCCGGCGGCACCGAAGCACAGGACTGGGCGAGCATGTTGGAGCGTATGTATCTGCGCTATGCGGAACGCTCCGGTTTTTCTGCCAAATTGACCGAAGAAACCGAAGGCGATGTGGCCGGCATCAAGGGTTGCACGATTTATGTGGAAGGCCAGTGGGCCTACGGGACGCTGCGTACCGAAACGGGCATTCATCGTTTGGTGCGAAAGAGCCCGTTTGATTCGAACGCACGCCGTCACACGTCCTTTGTGTCCGTGTTCGTCTATCCGGAAGTCGACGACTCGATCGAAATCACGATCAATCCGGCAGATTTGCGCGTGGACGTGTTCCGTGCTTCCGGTGCAGGCGGCCAGCACGTGCAAAAGACGGAATCCGCCGTTCGTATCACGCACTTGCCCACCGGCATCGTCACCGTGTGTCAGGACGATCGTAGCCAGCACAACAACCGAGAACAAGCCATGCGTCAGTTAAAGGCCAAACTCTATGAGTTGGAACTTCGCAAACAGATGGCTGAAAAAGAACGCGTGGAAGAAAGTAAGAGCGATATCGGCTGGGGCCATCAGATTCGCAGCTATGTGCTCGATCAAAGCCGCGTCAAGGACTTGCGTACCAATGTGGAAACGGGTAACACCGGCGCAGTTTTGGACGGCGACTTGGATCAATTTATCGAAGCCAGTCTCAAGATGGGTGTTTAACGAGAGTCGTTAGACATCTGTTCGAAAAGAATTCAAAAACAGAATTTTGGAAAACAAAATGAGCGAAAACGCAAAGAATAATCAGCCGGTTGCAACCGCTGAAGACGAAAACCATATCATTGCCGAACGCCGTGCCAAGTTGGCTCGCTTGCGTGAAGCGGGCGTCGCCTACCCCAACGACTTCGTACGCAAGGACCTCTTTGGAGATCTGCGTCAGGTTTGGGGCGAAAAGACCCGCGAAGAATTGGAAGCAGCTGCTCCGGTCGTAGCCGTGTCGGGTCGCATGATGCTCAAGCGCGTCATGGGCAAGGCCGCCTTTGCCACCGTGCGCGACTTCACGGGCGACATGCAGTACTTTGTGACGCCCGCTGACGTGGGCGACGAAGCCTATGCCATGTTCAAGACCTTGGACTTGGGCGACATCGTGGCTGCCGAAGGCGTGCTTTTCCGCACCAACAAGGGCGAATTGTCCGTGCGTGTGAAAACCCTTCGTTTGCTCACGAAGTCCATCCGTCCGTTGCCCGACAAGCACAAGGGTTTGACCGATCCGGAAACGTGCTACCGTCAGCGCTACACCGACTTGATCGTCAACGAAGAAAGCCGTCGTCGCTTTGCCACGCGCTTTAAGGCCGTGAGCGCCGTGCGTCGCTACATGGAAGACAACCGCTTCGTCGAAGTCGAAACCCCGATGCTCAACCCCATCCCGGGCGGCGCCAACGCCAAGCCCTTCGTGACGCATCACAACGCTTTGGACATCGATCAGTTCTTGCGCATTGCTCCGGAACTTTATTTGAAGCGTTTGGTCGTGGGCGGCTTTGAACGCGTGTTCGAATTGAACCGCTGTTTCCGTAACGAAGGCATCGACACCCGCCACAACCCCGAATTCACCACGATCGAGTTCTACGCCACGTACTGGACGTATCGCGATCAGATCGAATTCACGGAAAACCTGTTGCGCTATGTCGCACGTCAGGCGACCGGCTCTGAAGTGATCAACTATCAGGGCACCGAGATTGATCTCTCGAAGCCCTTTGCTCGCTTAACGCCCGAAGAAGCCATTCTCAAGTACACGGACTGCTACACGCCCGAAAACTTAAAGGACGTCGACTTCCTGCGCAAGGAATTGGCTCGCTTGGGCGCTCCGCAGTCTGAACACGTCGGCTTGGGTGCTTTGGTGATGGCTTTGTTTGAAGAAACGGCCGAATCCAAACTGATTCAGCCGACCTTTATCGTCGACTACCCGGTGGAAATCAGCCCCTTGGCACGAGCTTCCGACACCAACCCCGAGTTGACGGAACGCTTTGAGCTCTTCATCTACGGTCGCGAAACGGCCAACGGCTTCTCGGAATTGAACGACCCCGAAGACCAGGCTCGCCGCTTCCAAGCTCAGGCCGATGCCAAGAGCCGCGGCGACGACGAAGCCATGTATTACGATGCCGACTTCATCCGTGCGTTGGAATACGGTCTTCCCCCGACGGCCGGTTGCGGTATCGGTATCGATCGCTTCGTGATGTTGCTCACCGACGCCCCGACCATCCGCGACGTGTTGCTCTTCCCGGCCATGCGCCCCGAAGCAGCTTAATGCGTAGCCGCTGATACCTCTGAAAGCGAATCGATTGTTTCAACGTCGATTCGCTTTTTTTTCGTTTTGGACAAACCATGCAAAAACTCTTAAGCGATTGCTTAGCACTCGTCACTCAAAACAAACCAGCAGACGCCTTTGATTTTTATATCAACGCGCATCGCTGCGGCGTGTTGACCCACAAAAACTTTGAGACGCTCTCGCAGATGGATGATTCCGTCACCTGCGACTTTTGTTTTGGACGGGATCGTGTCGACTTGAACCTTTCCGGTGATGTGGATGCCATCAACGCCCGTCTGCGCGAAATCGCTCTGTGTCTGGACAAAGCAGGTCTTTTGACCAAATGGCGCAACGAAGACTTGGACGTCTTTGATTTGGACAGCAACTTGGTTGTGGCACGAGTTGAGCGCGCTCTTTTTCGCTTTTTCGGCATGAAAACGCAAGCGGTCTATGCGGTCGGCACTTCTTGTGACGGACGCTTTTGGAGCGGGCAACGCGCGCTCACCAAACCCATCGATCCGGGACTGTGGGATACGTTGGCTGCCGGCC
>JAUNOJ010000077.1:6020-7587 GCA_030531135.1 Sutterellaceae bacterium
CTCATTGCTGCCGGAGAAACACCGGCAACGAGTCTTTTTCGCGAGCTCGAAGAAGAAGCCGGGTTGACCGAATCCGACGTTGTTTTGGACAAGACCACGGCACAATTTACCGTGACACGCGTCGTACCCGAAGGCTGGATGCATGAAGTTGCCTTTGTTTACCCCTGTACCGTCAAAGACGATACGCGCGTACACAACGTCGACGGTGAAGTTTCTCGCTTTACCCTCTTTTCTCAAGACGAACTTCTTGAGAAAATACGAGGACACATGACGCCCGCAGACACCGCCGTGGCGTTTCTCAAAACCATCGAACTCAAGAACTGAATATTTTTATGCAAATCGCAACTTGGAACGTCAACAGCATTAAAGTCAGACTCGAGCACGTCCTCAAATGGATGGCCGACTCCAAGACCGATGTCCTGGTGATGCAAGAAACCAAAACGGTGGATGAACTTTTCCCCAAGGCCGCCTTTGAAGACGCGGGCTACTCAGTCATTTACTGCGGTCAAAAGACTTATAACGGCGTGGCGCTCGTCACAAGAAACGAGACAATCACAAGCGTCATCGACCCGGTGTACAACATCCCCGGCTACCCCGATGAGCAAAAGCGCTTTATTGCCGCCACGATCACGCACACAAGCGGTCGTACGGTGCGGTTAGCCGGCGGCTACTTTCCCAACGGACAGGAAGTGGGTTGCGACAAGTACCTCTATAAGCTCGATTGGATCGCCACTTTAACGCGTTGGGTCAAAGAAGAATTGACAAAGGGCGCTCCTTTGGTTTTGGGTGGGGACTTCAACATTGCACCCACCGACGAAGACGTCTGGGATCCCGAATCGTGGAAAGACAAGATTTTGGTTTCAAGCGCCGAGCGCGCCTCTTACCGTCGTTTGATCGAAGCGGGGCTTGTCGATACATGGACGTTGGGACTGCATGCCCCTGAGACCTATTCTTGGTGGGACTATCGTATGTCCGGTTTTGAAAAGAACCATGGTCTGAGAATCGATCATCTGTTGGCTGCCGAGTCGGTCGCCAAAGATACGACCGAAGTTTGGATCGATACGGTGCCTAGAAGCTGGGAAAAACCGAGCGATCATGCGCCGGTTGTGATGAGAATTGCCTAACGGCACTCCAACGCACTCAAAAGCGCTCGCAAACCGTTTTGCGAGCGCTTTTGATGTCAGGCTATTTCTTTACCTTACGCGGCCTTAGCAAAACGCGCACGGCGCGGCGACAAGGTCTTTTGGTGACGGAAGTAGAGCCACACGAGCACAATGGCAGTCACCAACCAGCTGATCGGATAGACCATCATCAAACTCTCGTACGTAGGCTCCATCACAAAGACCGTGTAGACCCACACGATACGAATCGAGCAAACGCACACCAATGTCACCATCGCTGGCGGTAACGAATACCCATAGCCGCGCATAGCGGCTGAGACCGTTTCCATCACGACGCTGATGGGTTCTGGTACGACCACATACAGAATACGAATCCAGCCGAGCGCAATCACAGAAGCTACGTCGGTAAAGCACCCCAAGAGCTCTTTTCCGAAAAACGTAATAAA
>JAUNOJ010000078.1 GCA_030531135.1 Sutterellaceae bacterium
GCCAAGATTGTTAACAACGGCTATCCGGTCATGGCAACTTCTGCCAATGTGACGGACGCCGCCAAGAAGATGGGGATCGACCCCAAGGGCTTGACCGAAACGATCGCGCGTTGGAACAAGATGGTTGCCGACGGCAAAGACACCGACTTCGGTCGTAAGGTCTTGATGCCTTTGTCTGACGGTCCCTACTACATCGTCGAACAAAAGCCGCGCTTCCAGACCACTTTGGGGGGCTTAAAGGCCAACGCCGACATGCAGATTTTGCGCAAGGACGGCAAGCCCATCGGTAACCTCTACGGTGCCGGCTGCGTGGTGGGCGGCGCCAACGGTGCCGACTCGTTGACTGCCATGATGAACTCCTGGGCCATTATTTCGGGTGCCGTGGCAGGCGACTCTGCCGTCAAAAACCTCAAGAAGTAATCGCTTGATTCGCTTTTAACGAACGATCCCGCACCGAGGTTTGCCCGGTGCGGGATTTTTTGCGTCCATAAAAATGCCCGAGACCTTTGCGGTGTCGGGCATCTTTGCGGTTGATATCGCGTCAGTTTAGTTCAACTGATTGGCAACCTGCAGATAATCGCGCAAGCGTTCCTGGAACTCGGGGCTGCGCAACTTGCGAATGGCGGCGCTTTCGATCTGACGCACGCGTTCGCGCGTCAAACCCATGGCCTGACCCACTTCTTCCAAAGTGTGGTCGTGGTTGGTGCCGATACCGTAGCGCAGGCGCAAAACCTGAGCTTCGCGGGGCATCAACTCGCCCAAGCTCTTCTTGATTTCTTCTTCCATCGCGGTGCGAAGGAAGCGCTTCTGCGGATCGTCCTGCTCGTCGCCGCGAACAAAGTCCAAACGACTTGCGTCTTCGTCGTCCCCAATCGGTGCGTCGATGGATTCAACGCCGCGCATGGCCTGCGTCAAGAGCTGCACCTTGGGCAACGGAACGCCGGACAATTCGCTCAATTCCGCATCGGTCGGATTGCGACCGCGTTCCTGCAAAATCTTCTGGCGCACGCGACGAATCTTGTTGTAAGACTCGGTCATGTGAACCGGAATACGAATCGTGTTGCCGTAGTCGGCCACGGCACGCGTCACGGACTGACGCACCCACCACGTGGCATAAGTCGAGAACTTGTAGCCGCGACGGTATTCGAACTTGTCCACAGCCTTCATCAAACCGAGGTTGCCTTCCTGAATCAAGTCGGTCATGGCCAAGCCGCGGTTGACGTAGCCCTTGGCAATGGAAATGACCAAACGCAAGTTGGCTTCGATCATCTTGGCCTTGGCGTTGGCCAAATTGGTCTGTGCCAACTTCACCTGACGGGCCAAGTCGCGCTGATCGGCAATGGACAACAGTGCCGTCTTTTCGGACTGTGCCAATTCCGTCTGGATATGGTCGATCAAAGCACGGTTGTCTGCCAAACGACGGCTGTAGAGCTTGTCGTGAGAGATCAACTCGTCAATCCAGGTCTTGTCCACAATACGGGCATTGATCTGATCCAAGAACAAATTCTGCGGCACGGCGCAACGCTCGACCATCAGGGTGCGCAAGCGACGGATACCGTCGTTGACGCGCTCCATATGCTGGCTGATATGGTCGGTTAATTGCGTCACGGCCTTCACGGCAAAGCGAGCCGGAGCCAATTCCTTGGCGATGGCGGCGCGTGCGGCCTTGTACTCTTCGATGCGATCCTTGTCCCCGAACGTTTCGCGAATGTGCGCGAGATAAGCGTCGCAATCTTCGAAAAGCTTGATGGCGCGCTGTTTCATTTCCTGGAGCTGCTCGGTCGTCATGGCGGCGGCACCGATGTCGGTAGCGACTTCATCGTTACTGATGTCTTCGCTTTCGTCCATTTCGGCCAAGGCCTGCGAGTCGGTAAAGCCGTCGATCACCTGATCGATGGCGGCGTCATCGCTCTTTAACACTTCGGACATCTTGATCAATTCTTCGACTGCCATCGGGTGCTGAATGATGGCAGACAGAAGCTTGGCCGTAAACTGTTCGATCGACTTGGCCACTTCGATTTCGCCCGCACGCGTCAAAAGCTTGTGAGAACCCACGCCGCGCAAATAGGCGCGCAACGGATCCTTGGAAAGCCCGGCGCTTTCTTCGGGGGTGAGCATTGCGGCGGCATCTTCTTCGGAAATGTCGTCATCGTCGCTCACGGCGTCGTTCATAATGATGTCGTCTTCGCTCGGCGGCGCTTCAAACACCTGAATGCCCAAACGATGGAGCTGTTCGGTGATTTCGCTCAACGCTTCTTCGGTACGAATGGCATTGTCGGGCAAATGGTCGTTGATTTCGGAAACCGTCACCCAGCCGCGCTGACGGCCCATACGAACCAAGGAGCTATAGCCGCTTGCTGCAGGCTGTCCGTCTTCGTCTTCGCCGGTCACCACGGGCATAGCGCCCGATTCCATAGCTTCGATCGAATCGGCAAACTTATCAAGATTGTCCAATTCGGACAAATCTTCGCCGTCACCGTCTTCTTCACCCAAATCGAGATCCAAAACTTCACCGTCGCCGTCTTCGTCTACAGGCTTGGCCTTAGGCTTGCGGCCGGGCTTTTTCTTAACCGTCGGTGCTGCTGCGGCATCGGCCTTGGCGGCGCGCTTCGTGGTTTTCTTGACGGGCTTTTCTTCATCAGCGTCGTCGGCCTCGGCTTTCTTGGCCTTGGCGGTTTTGGTCGCTTTGGCTGCCTTGACTTCATCGGCATCGACCGTCTTGGTCGTCTTTTTGGCGGTTGTCTTCTTGGCAGCAACCTTCTTTGCCGGTTTGGTTTGAGCTTCGTCGTCAACAATGCTCACGTCGCCTTCGACCAACTGAGCCTGTTCGCGCAACCACTGACCTGCAGCGTCGTTTTCATCGGCAAACATTGCAGTATCGGCAGTCTTTTTCGTCGCTTTTTTAGCCATTTTGTCTTCCAATCTAAATTGTCGGATACGGGTCGAGATTGTGTCGGAAATAAATTTCGGCGATAATTGCCATGCATCATCGGATTTAGTCGATCGAAAGGGGCAAACGAGCCCCGCGTCTCGTGCATTCGCATTGCACAAACAAAAAAGTCGCGGTCAAACAAAAAACGATGAAAAGCGGCCGAATTGAAGAGTCCGACAAAAAATCAACACAATACGGACGGTCTTTCCTCCATGGAAAAACAGTCCTGTTTTTACCGGTCGGTTTTTTACTTGAGACAACGGTCGGTGACCCGGAAAAAACGCGTTTCCACACACGTCCGTCAGTCTTTAACGCCGCCAGAGCATGGCCAAGAGCTTGTTCTTGCATGACGCATTTTTTTGTCACGCATAGTGTTTCGGTTCGGCGCAAGATTTAGTGTCGTCCGTTCAAAATACTCAAATTTGTCTCAGTGCCGGCACACCTGACAAGGACGACGATTCTACTTATTTTAGGGCGTGTCAACCGATTTCCAATCGGTACAAACCCTTAGTTTCGCATGTCGTGATCGGCCGCCAAATCGACTTGACGACGTTGCTCAGCCTCGATACGGTCTTTTGCCACTTTGCGTCGTGCGTTTAGTCGACGGATCAAGTCCATATCTAGCTTTGGACTGCTGACGACTTCCGTCAACAATGCATCCAGCCTCATATATTCGAGACGATCAAACGTCAACTCGGTTTCGGCCTGCGCGATTTCCAAAGTCGTTTGAATTTCCATTTCCTGACCGATCAGCACTTGGTAGTGCCCGTAATGTTCGCTTTCGCGCAAAGCAGCCGACAAGACGTTGGTTTGCATGATGGGTTCTTCGGCACTCAAAATCGTGCGCCACACTTCCACGATCTCTTGGGAGAGCGTATCGGCAGCGCCCACGAACTCTTCGTCAAAGCGCGCATCGAACTCCACGGCCAACTGCGGATAGTTCAAAAGGTTTTGCAACAGTCGCTCGCGCAGGCTGCCGACCGAAACCGGGGCAATGCGTCGGGGGGCCTTTTTGGCGCCGCGCCTGGAATCAAACCCCAAACGGGAGCCCGTATTCATGACTCCGCGAGACGTTGTCGGCACCGGTCTGACGATGCCGAAGGCGCGCTCGAGTTCGTCCGGACTCATGCGCGCGTGCATGGCAAGTTCGGCCACC
Source organism: Sutterellaceae bacterium (assembly GCA_030531135.1). Taxonomy (GTDB): domain Bacteria; phylum Pseudomonadota; class Gammaproteobacteria; order Burkholderiales; family Burkholderiaceae_F; genus Duodenibacillus. The sequence goes on from JAUNOJ010000078.1 coordinate 4,089, forward strand.
AACTGCGTGCGCAAAAACGGAGCGGACGTCATCGACACCACCAAGGGTTTGGCTTCGGCCAAAAAGCGACTGCGCCCCTCGGCGGTGGAAAAGTCTTTTTCCGCACCGACCGTTTTCACAAAAAATTGCGTGAGCGTCAAACTCTTTTCAAGTTCGGCTTCAAAGGCGGCGGCACCGCGCTCTTTAATCAAACTGTCGGGATCGTGCTCGGGCGGCAACACCACAAAGCGCACTTCCTGCTCGTCGCTCACTGCCGGCAAAGCCGCTTCCATGGCGCGTCTGAGGGCATGTTGACCGGCCGAGTCCCCGTCAAAGCTAAAGTAGATTTTGTTCACCAAGCGTAAGAGCTTACGGACGTGGTCTGCCGTCACGGCCGTGCCCAGTGCCGCACAAGACTCGGCGAAACCTGCCTGCGACAATTGGATCACGTCCATATACCCTTCGCAGATAATGGCGCGGTTATTTTGTCGCATGGCTTGCGAGCCTTCGTAAAGGCCGTAAATTTCCAAGCCCTTGTGGTAAATCGCCGTTTCGGGGCTATTGAGATACTTGGGATGTTCGTCGCCGTTTAACGTGCGGGCACCGAAACCGATCACCTGTCCTCTGGGATTGCGGATCGGAAACATCAAGCGACCGCGGAAACGATCGTAGCGACGGCCTTCGTCATTTTTGATCACGAGGCCGCAGCCGCCCACCTCTTCCAATTCCGGACTTTCGTACTGCTCGCCAAAAACATCTTTTAGGGCGTGCCACGCATCGGGCGAATAACCGAGGCCGAACTTGGCAGCGGTCTCTCCGCTAATGCCGCGCGTTTTAAGATAATCGACCACGCGGGTATTGCCTTTGAGCGATTCGCTATAAAAGTGACTGGCTTCGGCCATCAAGTCGGTCAAGGTCTTGGCCTTGGCGCTGCGTTCTTTGGCTTGGGGGTCTTGCGGGACGGTCATGCCGACGGAGTCGGCCAATTTCGTAATGGCTTCGACGTAGTTGAGGCCCTCGTAGGCCATCACGAAGCCGATGGCGTTGCCCGAGACGCCGCAACCGAAACACTTGTAGAACTGCTTTTGGCCGCTGACCGAAAAGCTCGGTGTTTTTTCCTTATGGAAAGGACAGCAACACATGTAGTTTTTTCCGGTCTTTTTCAAGGGCGAGACTTTGTTGACGATCTCAACAATGTCGACGCGACTCAAAAGTTCCTGAATAAAACTTTGGGGAATCATGGTGCCGTGAAAAGAAAAGGAGGAAAAAAGTTGGAGCGATTGTAGCGCACGCCGGCGCACAAAAAAAATCAAGCCGACCCGGGGAAAGTCACCTCCAGCGACCCGGTATCGGCTTATCACATCAAAGACCTTGCCAACGTTACCGCAAGGTCTTTCGTAAGCTTATATTCGTCTTCGTTAGGCCGACAATGCAGCCTTGACGAGCGCAGACACCTTGCCCATATCGGCCTTGCCTGCACACTTGCCCTTCACGATACCCATGACCTTACCCATGGCAGCCATACCGGCTGCGCCCGTTTCGGCAATCGCCGCATCAACGACGGCTTTGATTTCCTCATCGGACATTTGCTTGGGCAGATAGACGCTCAGAACATCGATTTCGAACTGTTCTTTTTCGGCCAAGTCTGCACGACCTGCAGCCGTATATTGCGTCACGGAGTCACGGCGCTGCTTGACGAGTTTGCCGATGACGTTGCCGACCAATTCGTCGGTAGCTTCAACACGGTCGTCGACTTCGCGCTGCTTGATGGCTGCCAAAAGCAGACGCAACGCAGAAAGGCGAGCGGTGTCATGAGCGCGCATGGCGGCTTTCATGTCTTCCGTAATTTGTGCTTTGATCGTCATTTGAATGAAACTCCTTCACGAAAAAAGCGAGTTGCCTTTGCATTTTCTCGCTTCTTTCACATCAAGCCGGGCTCTTTTTAAGCTTACCTATCGCGAAAAAATTAGTAGAGCTTCTTGGGAAGCATCATGCTGCGCAAACGCTTGTAGTGACGCTTGACGGCAGCAGCCTTCTTGCGCTTACGTTCGGCCGTGGGCTTTTCGTAAAATTCACGGGCGCGCAATTCGGTCAACAGACCGGACTTTTCGATGGTGCGCTTGAAGCGACGGAGAGCAACTTCAAACGGTTCGTTTTCCTTAACGCGAATGGTAGGCATTGATAAGCACCTAATCCTAATGCTAGTAGTAAAGTTAAACGTTCAAGTCGTGCACCCTACCCTAAGGGCGCATTTCATCCTCAAACGTCGAAAAATTTGAAACACGCATTCTTGCATACTTTCGGGGTAATGTAAACATGCGGGCGCGAAAATTTTTACCCCGCGCGCGGATCCGCCACACTCGCGCCGACATCGCCTTACATCGGCGTGTAGAACGTGCCTTTGCGAACGCCGTTTTGGCGAATCCGGCCGTCTCTGACGAGCTTGTCGAGGTGCTTGCGCAATGTCGATTTCGGAACACCGGTTTGCGTGAGAAGCTCCGCCATCTTGATGCGGCTCTTTTTCTCTACCAGTTCCAAGATCCGCAACGAGGTTTCGGGCAGCGCTCTGAGGTCTATTTCTCTGGCGACTTTCTTTTCGAGTTCTCTGACCTCAGCGCACAATGACTTGAGAAAGCAGTACAGCCACGGCTCCCAGTCGGGCGATTTGCTCTCAAGCGTCTTTTGCGTCAACCGCAAAGCGCAGTAATACGTCGCGAGACCGTTCTCGTTGACGGTTTCAAGAGATTCGAACTGCACAAAGTCGTAGCCGCATTTGAGAAGCAAAAGAGTCGTGAGTAGCCGAGAGAGCCGCCCGTTGCCGTCCTCAAACGGATGGATCGCCAAAAACGTCACAACGAAAACCCCGATGACAAGTAGCGGATGGAGTTGCTGTTCATCGAGCGATACGTTAACCCAGTCGACAAGATCTCGCATGAGCACCGGCGTCTCTTTGGCCGATACCGTTCGTGCGATCACACCATTACATTTGCCGTCTCGAAATGCGGCAATGTTGTTGTCTCTATGCTTATATTGACCGCGATGTGCGGCGTCGTCGCAAAACTCAAACATCTCTCGGTGCAACGCTTTGATCGAACTTTCCGAGATCGGTATCTCTTTCCAAGAACCGAAGATTCTCTTGAGCACGGTCGCATAACCTACGACTTCGGCTTCGTCGCGCGATTGCGGTTTTACATCCAGCAAGCGTTCAATCACGGCAGCAACTTCTTTGTTCGACAAACGATTGCCTTCGATGCGGCACGAGGCTGCCGTGCTCATAACCAGCGCTTGCTGGCGGAGTTCGGCCAACCGATCAGGCATAAAAGGACACGACGCCTTCCAAGCGCCATTGAAGCCCTCAATTTCAGAAACCAGATTGAGAAAATCGGTCGGAACTTTGAGCGGGCGAATCGTTGCATTGAGTTTTGCCAAACGCATAAAACAATTCAAAAGGAATCAAAAAGAATAGGGCGGGTGATTATGAACATCTTATTTTTCTT
>JAUNOJ010000079.1 GCA_030531135.1 Sutterellaceae bacterium
ATGCGCTGTGCCCGCAGGCACATTTGGCGGCTTTTCGCGCCGCCTGCGACTATGCGCGAGGAACCGCGCCTGCATTGGACACTCGCCGCATCATCTATGAAATGATCGGCGAACATTTGCGCTTTTTAGCGTTCGATGCCCCGAATTCGGTAGGGCTCAAACCCGACGCTCAAATTCGCCGTTTGGGGGCGTTGCGCGCTCAGCTTGATCGCGAACTCAATTTGCCGCAGCCCGACTACGAAGCGCTCGACAAAACCATCGGTGCCGACTTGGAATATTTTGTGACGGGCAACCCGTGCTTGAGTAAATTCAAAGCCCTGGATTCGCTGCCCGACTTCGAAGCTTGGATGATGCTGGGTGCAACGGCTGCAAGCCGCCTTTTTGCCCAGCTTTGGGAAGACGTGCCGTGTCGCAAACACACGCAGGTTCCTGTCATCGACGCGCACACGGCAGTGCTTGCCGCCAACGAATGGTTTAAGCCCGGCTTTTCGGCCAATACGCCCAAAATCGACGCCGTTTGCTATCAAACGAGTGCCGAAGCGCGTCACTTGGACTTTCCGCTTTTGCACGAAATCAGCGAACAATACGGTTGCGGCGTTCGTGCCGGTTTTGCCGCGCGTTTGATCGACTTGATCGACTTCTTTAAAAACCGCCACAACCCGCAAAACGTCATCACGGCGGGCTCGCCCGAAAAAGGCGTGGGCTTGGCATTGGTACAGTGCGCACGCGGCACGCTCACCACGCGCGTGAAGGTCGAAAACGGCATTTTAACGAACGTTCAGATCATTGCCCCGACCGAGTGGAATTTCACCGAGGGCAGTGCGGCGCAGCAAGCCTTAAAGAGCATTTCTTTTGAAAGCGAGGAGCAGTACAAAAACGACGCCGCTTGGGTGCTGGCTGCCGTCGATCCTTGCGTTCCGTATCAAATCCGCTTTCCCGCACCCGAAACCGATTTCAACGAGGTAGCGCATGCATGAAGCTTCGATCGCAGAAGGCATCCTTGATGCCGTCCGCAAGACGCCGTTGTCAGATAATGAAGAAGTGACCGAAGTCAGGGTTGCTGTCGGCGAATTGGCCGGCGTCGATATCGAAGCTTTGCTTTTTGCTTGGGAAAGCGTCAAGCGCGACAGCGTTGCTGCCAACAGTCGCCTATTAATCGATCGGCCGCCGGGCAAAGCCTGGTGCATGACCTGCGCCGAGACGGTGGATTTGCACCGCCACGGCGACCCTTGCCCCAAATGCGGCGGCTTTCAGCTCTTTGCCAATCAGGGCCATGAACTCAAAGTCTTGGATTTGACGGTGCAAAGCAAGCAATAAACCCCGTTTGAATCGCTTTGCCTTTTTCCAAGACCCCTAACAATCATTTGGAGAATTTCGATGTGCACTACTTGCGGTTGCGGTGATCCGCACAGCCATACTCATTTGGACGAAAACGGCAATATCGTCACGCACACCCATGACGACCATGACCATGGGCACCATCACCATCATCACGACCACGATCATGCGCATTCTCACGATCACGACCATGACCATGATGCTCAGGGCGCCGTGCGCAAAGTTTCGGTCGGCGAAGATATTCTCGCACGCAACAACGTCATTGCCGAACGCATTCGTGCGTACTTCCGCAAAAACAAGATTCTGGCTTTGAACTTTGTGAGCTCTCCGGGCTCGGGCAAAACGGAATTGCTGTGTGCCACGGTTCGCCATAAGCCTGCCAACGCCCCCGAAATTTTCGTGATCGAAGGCGATCAGCAAACGGATAACGACGCCAATCGCATTCGCGAAACGGGTGCCAAGGCCATTCAGATCAATACCGGCAAAGGCTGCCATTTGGATGCACAGCAGGTGGAACTTGCCGTCACCACGGTGCAGCCCCCTGAAAAGTCGCTCGTTTTGATTGAAAACGTCGGCAACCTCGTGTGCCCGGCCGAATTCGATTTGGGCGAAGCCCACAAGGTGGTGGTGATTTCGGTGACCGAAGGCGACGACAAGCCTCTGAAGTACCCGGACATGTTTGCCGCAGCCGATCTGATGATCATCAACAAGGTCGACTTGGCGCCGTACGTCAAGTTTGACTTGGACAAGTGCGAAGAAAACGCACGCCGCGTCAATCCGCAGTTGCGCTCGTTGCGCGTTTCGGCCACCACCGGCGAAGGCTTGGACAAGTGGTGGGCGTGGCTTACGGCCAACCACATGATCACGCAGATCTAAATCGGTTGTCGAGATGACCAAGATTTGCCGCACATACCGCTTGACGGGACTCGTACAAGGGGTCGGTTTTCGTCCGACCCTTTGGCGTGCGGCTGTCGACTTAAAGCTCACGGGCTACGTCTTAAACGATGCCGCAGGCGTCACCGCCGTGTTGGAAGGCCCAACGGAAACCGTCGAAACGTTTCCCGACTTTTTGCGCCGGCGCCTTGCCGAAGAAGCACCCTTGGCAAGATTGGATACGGTGGAGGTCGTCGAAACAAAGGCGCCTGAAGGCTTTGCCGATTTTACGATTCACCAAAGCCAAGGCGGACAAGCACAGACGATGGTCACGCCCGACGCAGCCACCTGCAAGGCGTGTGCAACCGACATGTTTAGTCCGGGCAACCGCCGTTGGCGCTATGCCTTTACGAACTGCACGCATTGCGGGCCGCGTTTGACGATTACGCGCCGGATCCCATACGATCGCAAAGAAACCTCGATGGCGGTTTTTCCGATGTGCCCGGCGTGTTTGAAAGAGTATGAAAACCCGGCCGATCGCCGTTTTCATGCCCAACCCAATGCATGCCCCGTGTGCGGACCGCAATTGTTTGTGACGGATAACGCCGGTAAAAAGATCGCGTGTGAGGATCCGATCGACTACGCGGTCGAGCAACTCAAAGCCGGCAAAATTGTGGCTATCAAAGGTTTGGGAGGCTTTCATCTGGCGTGCGACGCCAAAAACGAAGCAGCCGTGCACGAGTTGCGCGTGAGAAAAGCGCGCGACGAAAAGCCCTTTGCTTTGATGTTGGCCAACACCGTTTCGGCCGAAAAGTTCTGCACCGTTTCTCCCAAGGCCAAAGAGCTGTTAGAGGGCGTGGCGCACCCCATTGTGCTGTGTCCCAAGAAAGAAGTCGTCGACGCCCTGATGCCCGAGGTTGCCCCGGGTTTGAATGAGTTGGGCGTGATGCTCCCCTACACGCCGGTGCATTTGTTGCTTTTTCATACGTTGGCGGGCAAACCCGAAGGTATCGATTGGCTCGAAGAGGACGTCCTTGATTTTGCACTCGTAATGACAAGCGCTAATCCGGGCGGAGAACCCTTGGTGATTGATAACGACGAGGCCGTCGAGAGACTTTCTCACATTGCCGACGTTTTCCTCATGCACAACCGCGACATCGTCACACGGTGCGATGACTCGGTCGTGCGCGTTGTCGATGAAAAGCCCCGTTTGGTACGCCGCTCGCGCGGGTTTACGCCGTTGGCCGTCAAAACGAAATTGGACATGACGGGCATTGTGGCCGTGGGGCCCGCTTTGAAGGTCACGGGCGCCGTCGGTCGCGGACAAGAAGTCTTTTTGACCGAACATGTGGGCGAAACCGACAATCCGGCCACGTGCCGACACTTAAAAGAAGCCGTCGATCACTTCTTGGACATTTTGGAAGTAACGCCCAAGGCCATTGCCTACGATTTGCATCCGGACTTTTACTCCACGCGTCTTGCCTTGGAGCTCGCACAAAAGTTTGAAGTCCCTGCCATTGCCGTGCAGCATCACCACGCGCATATCGCGGGCGTTGCGCACGAGTACGGCATTTTCGAGGCGCCTTACTACGGTTTGGCTTTGGACGGCGTGGGCTTGGGTACGGACGGTACGGCTTGGGGTGCCGAACTTTTGCGTTGTCACGAAGGTACGTTTGAGCGCTTGGCGCATTTGCAAGCCATGGCGCTGCCTGGGGGAGACAAAGCCGCGCGAGAACCTTGGCGCATGGGAGCGGTTTTATGCGAAAGCATTCATCGCGAAGATGCTGTTGCCAAGCTTTGGCCGCAGTACGCGAAACTTCCCATCGTCTCTTTGATTCGCAATACGAGGCTCACCGTCAAAACCACCTCCATGGGGCGCCTTTTTGACGGCGCGGCGGCTTTGGCAGGTTTGATCGACGTGCAACACGACGAAGCGCGTGCCGCCATGCTTTTGGAAAGCGTGGCAGAAAACTGCGCGGCTCGTCCCTACCCCGTTTTAAAAGACGGCTGGACGATCGAAACGGCGGAAAATCGCCCGGCCGTTTTGTCGGTCAAGCCCTTGATTGCCGAGATGCTGGCTTTGCGCTTAAAGGGTGTCGAAGCCGGCGTGATTGCACAGCTTTTCCACGGCACTCTTTCGGCTGCTTTAGCCGATTTGGTGCAAAAGACCGTGCCGGTAACAAGCAACATTTGCTTGAGCGGCGGCACGTTTTTAAACCGCTTTTTATCGACGGATCTGACGCGTCGCCTGATGCAAGCCGGTTTTACGGTGTATCAGTCCGAGCAGTTGCCCGCAGGCGACGGCGGCGTGAGTTTCGGGCAAGCGGCGGTAGCGGCCGAATTGTTGGCCCTAAAAAAGAATTGAATTTTTGATTGAAGGAATTTACGGACATGTGTTTAGCCATTCCTGCAAAAGTGATTTCCGTTGACGATTTAACGGCCGTCGTCGAAATGACGGGCGTGCAAAAGACGATCGACATTTCTTTGACGCCCGACGTAGGGCCCGACGACTGGGTGATCGTGCACGTCGGCTTTTCTTTGCAAAAGATCGACGCTGCCAAAGCCAAGGAAACGTTGGACGCGATGCGTCAAGTGTCTTTGGCCTGATTGCAGTATGAGGAGTCAAGGATGGTAGCAAAGAACATTCCCTACATTACGGAATACCGCGACAAAGACAAGGCACAGGCCATTGCCGCCGAAATTGCGCGCGAGGTCGACCCCAATCGCACGTACCGCTTTATGGAATTTTGCGGAGGCCACACGCACGTGTTGGCGCGCTGGGGCTTAAGCGACCTTTTGCCCAAAAACGTGCGCATGATTCACGGGCCCGGCTGCCCGGTATGCGTGTTGCCCATCGGGCGCGTGGATATGGCCATCGACTTGGCTTTGAACCGTAAGGTGACGCTTTGCACCTATGCCGACTTGATGCGCGTGCCGGGATCAAAAGGCGTCACGCTTTTTAAAGCCAAGGCACAGGGCGCAGACATTCGTATGGTCTACTCTCCTATGGACGCTTTAAAGCTTGCCAAGGAGCATCCCGACACCGAAGTCGTTTTCTTCGCAATCGGCTTTGAAACCACGACGCCTCCGACGGCCGTGGCGATTAAGGCCGCCAAAGCTCAGGGCTTGAAAAACTTCTCGGTGGTCTGTAGCCACGTCCTAACGCCCGCAGCCATGACCCACATCATGCTCTCGCACAAAGACAATCCCGAACCCTTCTTGGAAGGTTTGGTGGGGCCGGCGCATGTCTCGACCATTATCGGCGAGACGCCCTATCGCGAGTTTTGTGCCAAGTGGCACGTGCCCATTGTCATTTGCGGCTTTGAACCCTTGGATATGCTCATGAGCATTTTGATGCTCGTGCGTCAAGTCAATGAAGCTCGCGCCGAAGTCGAAAACGAATTTATCCGTGCCGTGCCCACCGACGGCAATCCGGTCGCGATTGACTTGATGGCAGACGTCTTTACGCTACGCGACACCTTTGCTTGGCGCGGGCTCGGTCAGGTGCCCAAGAGTGCGCTGGCGCTGTCTGACGCATACGCAGAATTTGATGCCGAAAAGAAGTTCGAGCTCGTGGCGCGCGAAGTGCCCGATAACAAAGCTTGCGAGTGCGGCGCCATTTTGCGCGGGGAAAAAGAGCCCAAAGACTGCAAGGCATTCGGCACCGTTTGCACGCCGATTCATCCGATCGGTGCCTGCATGGTCTCTAGCGAAGGGGCATGTGCCGCCTACTACAGCTACGAAAGCCGCACGAGAAATTAAAGATTGAATTCATTGGAAAAGTCAAAATGTCTGAAACCAAACGCGCATACGTCCGTCCCTTGGATTTGAAAAACGGCGTCATCGACATGACGCACGGCGCCGGCGGCAGAGCCACGGCGCAACTCATTTCCGAAGTCTTTGCCAAAGCGTTTGACAACGCCTATTTGGCAGAAGGCCACGACGGCGCAACACTGCCCGCCATGACCGGCAAACCCGTCATGAGCTGCGACGGACACGTGGTCGAGCCCTTGGAGTTTCCGGGCGGCGACATCGGACGCTTGGCCGTATGCGGAACCGTGAACGACGTTGCCGTGTGCGGCGCCAAACCCAAATACCTGTCGGCTTCCTTTATTCTCGAAGAAGGGTTGCCCTTAAAGACTCTGGTCAATGTCGTGGCTTCCATGAAAAAGGCTGCCGACGAAGCCGGTGTCGCGATTGTCACGGGCGACACCAAGGTCGTTGAAAAGGGGCATGGCGACGGCATCTTTATCGCCACGACCGGCGTCGGTGAAAAGACGGCGGACTTTAGCGTTGCCGGGCAAAACGCCCGGGCGGGCGATGCGGTTTTGGTCTCCGGTTCCATGGGAGATCATGGCATCACGATTCTGTCGCATCGCGAGGGTTTAAGTTTCGGTGTAGATTTGCAAAGCGACTGTGCTCCCTTAAACGGCATGATTGAAACTTTGCTTGAAAAGTTCGGGGACAAAATCCACGTTCTGCGCGATCCGACCCGAGGCGGTCTAGCCACGACCTTAAACGAAATTGCCGCACAAAGTTCCGTGGGTGTGGTTTTGCAAGAAGAAGACATTCCCGTCAAAGACAGCGTGATGTCTGCCTGCGAATTTCTGGGGCTCGATCCCCTTTATATCGCCAACGAGGGCAAATTGATTGTGATTTGTGACGGCGCCGTTGCCCAAGATGTTTTGGCAACATTACAAGCGCAAAAGTACGGCGAGGATGCGGCGATTGTGGGACGCGTCACCGAGGACAATCCCGGCATGGTACAAATGCAAACGGCCTTGGGCGGCACCCGCTTGGTGGATTGGCTTAATTCCGATCCGTTGCCGAGAATCTGCTGATATCAGTTCTCCTCAAACGAGACGAGCACAGAATACAAATCCTGTGCTCGTTTTTGCTACATATCGGTCATTGACAAGCCTTTGTATGACAGACGGTAGCCCTTGAACTCACCCGTTGCACGCAGGAAAGAGACAGTTTTAGCTTGCAGTTTTGCCATGTCGATATTTTCAGCCTTGCGCTTGACTTCGAAAAACGTTGCTGTCTCGTCGAGTTCGTTTTCAGCGACAATGTCTATTTCGTTTTCGCCCTTGCGGTCCCACCAACCCCCGATGCGCGTAAACGCTTGTTGCTCCATCAGCACGCGTTTGAAGTAGCGTTCGAGCATCAAGCCGCTGAAGGTCTCGTAATCCCGACCGATAATCGCCTTTAAACTTTCATAGTTCTCGATTTCCAACATATAGCTATATTTGTAGACGAAGCGGAACCAGAACGTA
>JAUNOJ010000080.1 GCA_030531135.1 Sutterellaceae bacterium
CAATCAAGGCTTGCTTTCACAAGCCTTCGGCTTTAGCCGAGGGTGGATTGACGCCAAATAGATTTCCGACAATAAACGGCAAAAAGAAAACGCCAATCGTGGCAAGCGACCAACCGATCAAAAGAAGCGTCTCCTTCTTAAACTTGGTCTTGGGATTTTCCTTGTACTGAATCGCCATCGCAGGCAAAACCAAACAAAGCAGTCCGCCCGTCAAGATAAAACTGGCAATGAAACCAACAATTACTGTGACATAGCTCAGCATCACGAAAAGCTTCGTCAGCACATCAAAAAATTCAAACATCATTCGTTCCTAAGAAAGTTAATCGAAAAATCCCTTGACCTTATCCAAACGCTCGCCAAAAGCGCTGAGGTGATCCTCGCTGGCTTCGACCAAGCTCTTGCGACGTTCGTAGTCGGCCATGATGTCGTCACGGTTGAGATAGCGATTTTCAAAGACGTAGCGCATATCGCTCGTGTAGATAATGGGTTTTTCGCAGGTTCCCGCATATACGCTTGCCGAGCGTCCGTTCATGCGACGAAAGCGCAGCGCTCCCCTTTCCTTTTTGGACTTGATCGTCACGAGTTCCACATCCGTTTCGAGCTTTCGGCAAAACTGCGGTAGTCCAAAACGCTTCATCAGCATTTCATCGACCAAGGCTCCAGTTGCGGCGCCGATGGGAGACAAGACCGCTGTTTGCAAAATGTCGGTTGCCGGATTGAAGTTGAGCTGCATATGCGCTTCATACGGAAACTCAAAACACGTACCGTAAAACTCCAAAGGATCGCCATCCGGATTCTTGGAAAGGTTTTCGCAAACCTTCGGAACCTTGGGCATGGCATTGCGTTTGGTCTCACCCAAAGTCATGTTGCCGAACTCGATCTTTTGAAGCTTTGCTCGCGCGTAGATTTCGCTATCGAGCAATCGGTCTTGGAAGTGAGCGTCCACCTTGACCAGATAGCCTGTTTGCGCGGGTTGAACCGAGATAGAGAACATCGGGCTATCGACCGTTTCGCTATCGGCACTATGCGATTCGACAAATGTCGGAATGGAGAGCTGGCGCAAACGTTCCTTGATGCCTTCGGCAAACTGCCCGGCACGCATTTGAGAATTGAAGCGAAACGTCACGCCTGTGAGCACTTCGTTGACTTCGGCCATGGTGAAAATCACTTCCTCACCCTCGGCACGAAAGTTTTGCGTATCGCTGCAAGCCACACGCCCAATGCCCGTTTCCCAGCGCGATGCGCTGATTCTTCGACAGTCTTGGTGCTTGCGCTTTAGCGATGCGTAGTTATCCTGCAAAAGGGTCACGTCGCCTATCTGAAGTTTCCAGGGATCAAATTGAGCCAAGAAGTTCAAACTCGGGTAGAGAAACTTCTCTGCCTCAGCCTTTCTGGTCTCCTCTTCTTTTTCTTCTTTAACGCGGTTGTGAATCACAATTTTGGGACGACGAAAAACGCGCTCGGACTCAACGTTACCATCGGGCGCAGCCTGCATCTGTCTGGTGCCGGGGCGTTGACTCTGATATTGACCTTGCCCTTCGCGTTGACGGCGACGCTGGTTAAAGTTTTCAGACTCGTCTGCGTCGTCGTTATTGCGATAACGACGGCTGCGAGGCGATTGCGAATCGGCGTCCGACTCCATCCGTTGCCGGTTGCGTTGACGCATTCTCGATTGTTGCTCATCTTCGGCAACCTGCCCTATGAAGACTTCTGCGCTCTCATCATCGACTTGAGCGGCCATAGAGAAGGTTGACGCCCCTGTTGCGAACAACCCGGTGACAGCCAGACCGACGAGACTCAACTTAAAACCAAAACGCATCGCTTGTTGCCTCATTACTTTGAGGGGCTTAAATAAAAAATCCGGATGAAACCCATCGTTGACCCCTCGGAAGTTTCATCCGGATGAAACTCAAAATTCGGTACGACTGCTCAGCTCGCAACCCCAGCACTGACAAGGGTTTGTCGCGAATCGCCACCAAAAACCATCACGTCAAAACGCGATAAATTCTCATCGGTGCCGCGTCCGTTTTTCGCCAACTGCGCACAGCGCCACCCCGAAGGCAAACGGCTTTCGATTTGCGCCCGAATGCTCGGGGCGTCCGAGTCGCTTTCAAAACTTGTACAAACGAAACGCACGCCCTCAACGGCCTTATCGGCCACCAAATCGGCCACGACAGCCAGTAAGTCCGAAATACCCTCGGACTGGGAAAGAATCTTCTTTGTCATGTTTTTATTCTTCTTAAATACGTTTTTGAACATTGCCGATAGCCACCCCTGCCGCAATCGCCCAAAAGCCCATCATCAAGGGAAAGGCAAAGGGTTCAATCGCCACGGGCGAGAGAAAAAGCAAGACGGTGAGCATCGACACCAAAGACATGATTTGACGCGCCCAGTGATTGAGAACAGGGGACGTATAACCGAAATCCGTCTTTTTGATTTCACGGTCGTTTACGCCGTGAAAGATGGCAAGTGCCGCCAGAGGGATCCACAACGGCAGCCAAATGAGAAAAAGCGCAATCCGTCGCAAAATCCAATAACCGAGGTCAAGCAGCGCTTCTTTTCGCTCCTGGCCCCATTTGACGACTCGACTGTTTTGCTTGAGCAGTCGTTCTTCACGCTCACGCTGAGCCTGATCTTCAGACATCCAGTTCTTGAGCGTTTGTTTGCCAAACCACTTATCCAGCGTTCTGAGATACCAGTCGTCTGCCATTGAGTTGATGCGCGTTAAAGTCGAGTGGCCGAGTTCAGCCTCGATCTTCTGAGCTTCGGCCACCGAACTTTTGCGCACGTAGTCTTGCGTTACGACGGTGAGCGACAAGGCAAAAACGGCAAAGGCTGTGATAATGAAAATCCACATCGAAGCACTGCTGTTTTTCTGTGCCATATCGCCTCCCTGATGGCAAAACTAAGTTTGTTTCATGCTGCGTATGCGTGGTGACGCAGTTGTGAACGCTCCTCCAAAGCCTCGAAATAAGGCATCGCACAGTACGCTTCGGCTCGGAAAAAACGGCTCTTGTCGTTTAAGAACACCTTCTGAACCTCATCGCTGGTGATGCGCTTTAAGACGATGCCTCGCAGGGCCACGCGGTTATCTGCCGTGATTTCGTATCCTTGAGCAATCGCGTCTGCGTATTCGTTGACTTCCAACATACTTTCGATCATTTCATTGACGAAGTACGCCAGTCGCTTGACGTCGGAAAAAACCCGCAACACCGAAATCACTTGCGTGTCGTACAGGTTTAGTACGCGCAGAACCATCAGCAGAATGTCCTTGTAAGACAGACAGCTTTTAAGTTCTCGAATCACGGAAATGGTGATGGGACGCACGTCATCCCAATCGCTCATTGCTCCAAAAAGTGCAGGAAAACGTTTCAGCAACCCGAATACGGCTTCTTCTTCCGAGATCCCGCGAGACTGCGCCAATGCGCGAACTGCTTCCGGCTTTAGGGCCTTTTTCATTTCGGCAGTTAGCTTGCCAGCGTCCTCAATCGTGACGTTATCGTTCGAACTTCCCAAAATAACTCCTCATGCACGAGCGCGTGCCCATGCGTTTATGAACGCCTTGTTCTTCGATCATATTTTTCGGAAATTCGCAAAAACACCATTGAGAAAGCAGAAAGTGCGATTTGACTTCTTTCGTAACACTTCAAGGCAATACGCCTGTCAGCGGTTGATGAAAAGTCTCTCGGTAGGCCGGAAAAGGCCGCCAGCACAGAAAACCACGCTGCACTGACGGCCAATCACCAACCCACTCCTTTCTTCAAGGAACACCACATCTACCATTCTGTGGATGGGAGAATTTTCGCCAGTCCTCAAATGTTTGCGAGCTGGCTAAAAAGCAAGATGTGCGATTTGGAGAGTTCGTTATGACTGCTCCGGGAAACCTATCGCCTCAGCCCGTTTCGGAGTCAATAAAAAGCCCGGCGCATAAGAACACCGGGCTGACTGTTTTCGCTATGAAGGTTCTATTAGAAAAGGTCGCGAAAAAGGTCGGAAATCTTCGTGTAGCCAAGATTTTTGCATTGATAGTTGCAATACCAGGCGCAGCCCACGCCCATCAATGCGCACAAGGCTGCCCAACCCCAACTTTGTTTGGCGACGGCAAAAACGGTGTCACCCGCAAAGACAATCGTCAGTATCGCCATTAAAAAAGCCACACGAGGCTGCTTACCCGGCTCACCTTTTCTGACCACCCAAAAAAGGATCGGCACGATGACAAGCCACAACAAGAGAATCGTCTTAACCATGTTCTTTCCTTTGAACCCTTGATCCTGTGTTATCCAAAACAATGTCACCCGATGCGGTTTTGCCGTTCCCGACACTGACGGTCAGCGGTTCCGGGAAAGGTTGGCGCATGGCGGGTGGTAAAGCTATCTTCGCAAGTCAGACTGTGCGTTTTGGCAGGCTTCAAAGCAGGATGTGCGATATGCAAGTGCCAATGACGGTTGCTCGACCGAACATTCGGCATTTCGCCGCAGTCAAAGAAGCTTCTGAGGTAGAATCCTCGGCACCACGAGAAAGACAGAGGGTCGAGTCGTTGCCATATTCTTTGCCGGAACTCCTTAAGAGTTCTTTGAGCCGGAAGTTCCTCGGCTGAAAGATTTGGCCCCGAAGTAGCAATACGACGGGATAAAAAACGACAAAGCCCGGTGAGGCTAACACCAGGCTTCGTCAATCTTTGATGAGGTGTAAGATGGTCACACATCTGATTTCATCGTGGGAGATTATAACGCGGTTTGCTGTGACAATCGACATTCATTTTGACTTGTCGATTGCCATCATCGCCAGCATTCTCGTTGTAATCGGCACGAAGCGTTAATTCGCAAGGCGTCGGTTCGCTGACGATGCAGGGGAACATCCGCAAGGTTGTTCCTCTCGTGCGTTTTCGGCAATCAAAATGTTGATTCGCCACACTGCCAAAAAGACTTCTGAGGTAGAATCCTGAGCACCACGAGAGAACGGAGGGAAGTCGTTGCCTTTTCTTAGCCGGAACTTCTTAAGAGTTTCCGAAAGCCGGAGTTTCCGGTTTGAAGAAAAAGGCCCCAAAGCAGCAATGCCGAGGGTGTAAAAACGACAAAGCCCAGCGGGTTCAGCACTGGGCTTGTCATGTCTACATGAGGAGTCAAAGATGTTCCAGCATCTATTCTCTTCGTGGCAGATTATAGCGCAGTTTGCTGTGTCTTTCGACGTTCGAATCGACTTGTCGATTCTCGTCGTTGCCAGCATTCTCGCTGTGATCCGCACGAAGCGTTAATTCGCAAGGCGTCAGTTCGCTGACGATGCAGGGGAACGTCCGCAGGGGTGTTCCCCTCGTGCGTTTTGGCAAACTTCAAAGCAAGACTTGCGAGATGGCCGAATCATTGAAGTCGCTGAAATTGTCGGCGCCGAGCACAAGGCTCGCCACCGAAATTTCAGCTTCCTTTAGTAAAGAGCTCAAAAACGGGATGCCTCCAAACGTCGGCATCCCGTTCTTGTCAGATCAAACTGCTGTGAAGTCCATTAGAAGGTGTGGCGCAAACCGATATTCCACCGGTAATTTTCCTTCACCTCTCCGCCGGATGTACGTTCCAAATCAATGTAGGTGTACGTGTTTTCCGTCCAGTTGAAGTTGGCACCAACGCCGTATTCGACATACGTACCGCCGATGTCATCCTTGATCTTGTTGGAGTTGCGATCAAATCTGGCGACAGATTCCATTTCACCGCCGAAATCATGCACGCCGGAAACCTTGGCATAGATCGTACCTTTCTTATTCGGGAAGGTGAACCCGGTGCGAACACCGATTCGACCCAGCAAAGAATAGTAGCCGTCTTGCTCAATACGAACGCCGTTACTCGTCGTAAACGTATCGCCCGACACATGACCGTAGCTGACTTCGATCTGAGGTTCAACGAAGAGCATACCTTCAATGACATCAAGCTTATAGCCAGTTTCAGCGCTGAAACTGAAGGCGTTGTTGTCGTAAGAGCCGCCCATGTCTTTCAAAGCAAAGTCGTTATCCAAACGCGTGTACTTGGCAATCAAGTCCACATAACCGCCACACTGAGCAAGCCAAGAGGCGTAAAGCGCAACACCGTAGTTCTTGGTATCGGCTGAGCCGTAGTCATAAGTGCTTTCGCCGTCCGTATAGTGAGCAGCAACACCCAACTTCCAATCTCCAACAGAAACATCGGAACCCAACTGAATCGTTGTGTTCTTGCTGGTGACGTTTTGATCGCCGTATTCCATCTCGGAACCGTAAATACGAACCCAGCTACCGATACCTGCGGGAGCGTCACGCAATTCACCCATACGTTTATTGAGCGAATTCATTTCATGACGCCAAGCCAATGCCGACAGAACGTGAATAGAATTTAAAGCATCCAATTTGCTATTCGTTTTTTCAGTAATCGAATAATGACCTTCCGAATCTTTTGTAGCAAACACTTCACCGAAGATGTTGCCCTCAGCCAAATGCACGCTGTCGACAATAGAGTTGTCGTCTTTGTCCACAAACGCTGCATCCAAAGCCTCTACAGCCGCTTCGACAGTCGTACGTCCATCGTTATAGGCTCCCGAACCATCTACTAAAACAGTCCCTTCGCCAGTGACATTTTGCGCAATCAAGTATTTACCGTTGCTCGAAGGTGCTTCTTGAACGACAAACGTATTTGCACCTGCCAATGTCAAATTATCAATACCGATACTCGTGCCAGCCTGATCAATGACCAAAGTACCGGAATCAAGACCAAGTGTTCCTACGCTATTGGCTTTAGCAGAGACATTCCACTTTGCTCCGTCATTCAAATTCATCGCGACGGCACCGTTCTCTTCTTGGGAAACAGCACCCGTCAAAGAGGATTCTGCGCCTACCAAGTCAAGCGAAATGCTCGACCCCGCCCCCGTGCTCCAAACATTGCCGACAATTTGCGTCGTCGGATCATCTTCGCCGGAAATCGTGATCGTGCCACCACTCATGGCCTTCAAAGCAAGATAGTCGATTTCAGTCGTGACAAGTGCACCGCCATTCACAGTCACAATACCATTGGTAGAAGCAAGAACCGCAGCTTGAAGAAGAGCGTTTCCTTGACCGGTAGTATTTACGGTCAAGCCGCCATTAAAAGTAACTTTTGTCTGATCTCTATCGGGGTTGTCTGCGAAGCCCGTAACTGAAACACCGTAAGAGTTTTTATCTCCCTCTCCGGCAGCTTGCGTGGTAAATGTTGCAGATTTAGCAAAAGAAACTTCGGCACCGTTCGTGACATGCAAACCGTAAGATGTCTCTAAACCCCGAGCGGTAACATCAACCAAATCCTGAAATTCAGCTTTCCCACCGGCAATCCGAATACCCCTGGCGCTTTCTTGCGTTGCGATAACCGAATATTTGGCCGCTCCGGTCACGGTCAACGTACCGTCTTCAGAAGAAATGCCAAAAGCCCTGCCGGTATCTGATTGAAT
>JAUNOJ010000081.1 GCA_030531135.1 Sutterellaceae bacterium
ATTGTCCGAATCCCTTCGTCCGGGCAAAGAGAATAGAGAGAAACGTTCGGTGCACATATGAAAAAAGCTATCAACGGTTCCCTTTCCGTTGATAGCCCTTTGTAACCACAGTGAAATTCAAGCGACCAAACCTGAATTTCTGCGACGAGGAGCTCGCATTTGTCATGCAGTTGGCGTTACATTAGCACAGCACCAAAATGCGCTCAACGCCCGATTTTATTGGGATGGCAAAACACCTAGGTAAAAACCATCCCAACAAACTACCTAGAAATGAGGATGCACCAAATGAGTGCATTTCGCTGTTTTCAAGCCCCAAAAACTCATCCGAACGGATGATTTTGAGCGTATTGAAGCGCTTTTTTCCTCTTGGTTTGCAATAACTGCGCTAAAGTACGCTTACCATTGCATTATTGTGCCTTATTGCCGTCAAAATTCGGCAACCAAGCAACCTAAGAAGAACAAATTTTTGACACGAACGAAGGATTGCATCGTGACGCAAAAAGATACCCGCCAAAGCCGACTGGCCGAATTGGATGTTTTAAGAACATTGCCCGAACTGTTGACGCACCACTTGCCGCTGCGTCCCGATATGCCCATCTATCAGTATTACGACAACCGCACCAAGGAATGGGCCACAGTAACGATTGCCCAAGTGTGCGAAAAGGTGGATCGCTGGGCGCATGCGTTTGCCGCCTGCGGCCTGGAGCGCGGCGATCGCGTGGCGATGCTTTTGCCCAACTGTTTGGATGCCATCTGCTTTGATATGGCAGCTTTGACCTGCGCTTTGGTGCCGGTGCCGTTGCATGCCATCGATACGGCAGGATCTTCTTCTTATATTTTGAATGACTCCGGCGCCAAGGTTTTGGTCACCAACCGTCTTTTGAAGTGGAAAGGCATTGCCGATGCGGGCAATCATCCCGCTTTGCGCTACGTGGTCATTACCGACGAGGCCATTGAAACGGCCGAAGCCGAAGACTTTACGCTGACCAACGTCGATCACTGGTTGTCGATGGGTGTGGGTAGCGAATTGCCGGACGGGCCCGAGCCCACCGATTTGGCCGCTTTGGTTTACACCTCGGGCACCACGGGTCGCCCCAAGGGCGTGATGCTCACGCACCGCGCCATCATGAGCGACATTCAGGGGGTGTTGGACAATATCTGTCCCGAACCCGAAGACGTTTGGTTCTCGTTCCTGCCGCTGTCGCACACGTTTGAGCGCACCACCACCTATTACACGGCCTTGGGCATGGGCTGCTTGGTGGGCTTTAACCGCAACATCGGCTTGATTCAGGAAGACATGCGCAAGGTGCGCCCGACCATCATGATGTCGGTGCCTCGCATCTATGAAAAGATTTACGCCAAGATTCAGGATCGCTTGGCCGGCAAATCGGGCTTTGTACGCTTTATGTTCAACTGGGCAGTGGACGTCGGCTATCGCAAGTTCTGCAAAGCCAACGGCTTGCCGGTGACGGGCTCTGCTTTGAGTTTCCTCGATCCGTTCGTCGAAGGGTTCCTGTCGAAAAAAGTCGGCCAAGGCGTGCGCGACATCTTCGGCGGTCGTCCGCGCATTTATATTTCGGGCGGTGCTGCCATGAACCCGCAGATTTCCCGCACCTTCATCGGTTTGGGAGTCGAGCTCTTCCAAGGCTACGGCATGACCGAATCGAGCCCCGTGGTGAGCGTGAACAAGATCGGTTTTAACCACCCCAATACGGTGGGAACGCCGTTAAACAACATCGAAGTCAAATTGGGTGACAACGACGAATTGCTCGTGCGCGGTCCCATTTTGATGAACGGCTACTGGAATCGGCCGGAGGACACCGCTGCCGTGATCACCGAAGACGGTTGGTTAAAAACGGGCGATCAGGCCGACATCTATGCCGACGGTCACATCCGCATCAAGGGGCGCATCAAGGAAATCATTGTGACGAGCACGGGCGAGAAGATTCCGCCCGCCGACCTCGAACAGGCAGTCGAGTGCGATCACCTCTTCGATCAAGTCATGGCTGTGGGCGAAGATCGTCCCTACATCGCCGCACTGGCCGTGATCAATCCGGTTCAGTTTGAAATCTTTGCCAAGGAACTCGGCAAGGATCCGACGGCGCCCGACATTTTGATGGACAAGGACATTCGAAATGCCGCGTTGCGTCGCGTCAAAGCTGCTACGGCAGGTTTCCCCAACTACGGCATTCCTCGCAACATTCGCCTGTTGTCCGAACCCTGGACAATCGATAACGGCTTGTTGACGCCCACCTTGAAACTCAAGCGCCAGCAGATCCGTCAGCGCTATGCCGAAGAAATCGACGAACTCTATGGGGATCGTCGCGCTTAACTCGGCAACGATCGTTTGATCTGTCAAAGAAGCCTCGCGAACCGAAATCCGCGAGGCTTTCTTTTTAGACAATCGAACTATCAAGAATTTCTTGATAGTTCGATCTATCGTGATTTCATTGAGAATTTACTCGCTCATTGAATGAGCAACTTGCAAAATTCTCAAACCCGCATCGCCAAGAAATTCTTCAAGAGCTCGTAGCCGTATTCGCTTGCCACCGACTCGGGGTGAAACTGCACGCCTTCCACACACATGGTCTTGTGACGCACGCCTTGAATTTCCCCATCGTCGCTCGTAGCACTGATTTCCAAGCAATCGGGGCATGTGGCACGGTCAATCACCAGAGAATGGTAGCGTGCCACGGTGTAGCGATGAGGCAGCCCCGCAAACACGCCCTTGCCGTCGTTGGCGATTTCGTCCGTTTTGCCATGCATGAGTTGCTTGGCACGCACGATCTTGCCGCCGAAAACTTCGCCGATGGCCTGATGCCCCAGGCACACGCCCAAAAGCGGCACCTTGCCCGCAAAGTAGCGAATTGCCTCCATCGAGATGCCGGCTTGCGCCGGAGCGCAGGGCCCCGGCGAAATGCACACGCGATCCGGATTCATGGCAATGAGCTGAGCCAAATCGGCCTGATCGTTTCGCACCACACGGACGTCTTCGCCGAGTTCGCCAAAGTACTGCACGAGGTTAAAGGTAAAGCTGTCGTAATTGTCGATCATCAAAAGCATTTTGATTTCTCCTCTATCCTCATCAGAACCCCGGCTCCAACCCGACTTCGGCGTCGCGTGCGGCCAAAAGCACGGCTCTGGCTTTCATTTCCGTTTCATTGTGTTCAAACTCGGGCACGCTGTCGGCAACAATGCCGGCAGCGGCTTGCGCATACAAGGTCTTGTTGCAAATGACCCCCGTGCGAATGGCAATGGCCAAGTCCATATCCCCGCCAAAGGAGATGTAACCCACGGCACCACCGTAAATACCGCGCTTTGTGGGCTCCAACTCGTCGATGATTTCCATGGCGCGCACCTTGGGCGCGCCGGTTAAAGTACCTGCCGGGAAAGTGGCCTTCAAAACATCGATGTTACCCATGCCGTCCTTGAGTTCGCCTTCGACGTGGCTCACGATATGTTGCACC
This sequence comes from Sutterellaceae bacterium, assembly GCA_030531135.1. GTDB lineage: Bacteria > Pseudomonadota > Gammaproteobacteria > Burkholderiales > Burkholderiaceae_F > Duodenibacillus. The sequence continues at coordinate 3,468 of JAUNOJ010000081.1, forward strand.
TGAGAATAACGTTCGAGTCCGTACTGTTCGATCACTTTGACACTGCCCACCTTGGCGATGCGACCGATGTCGTTGCGCGCCAAGTCAATAAGCATCAAGTGTTCGGCTCTTTCCTTGGGATCGGACAAGAGTTCCTTGGCCAATGCGGCGTCTTTGACCGGGTCGGCATCGCGGCGGCGCGTGCCTGCAATCGGGCGAATTCCGACGATGCGCTTGCCCTCGCGATATTCGCTTCTCACTAAGATTTCGGGCGAGGCGCCTACAACATAATGATCGCCAAAATTGTAGTAGTACATGTAAGGCGCCGGATTTCTCGAGCGCAAGGCACGATAAAGCGAAATCGGGTTTTCGGTAAAAGTCTTTTCCAAGCGCTGACCGATTTGCACCTGCATGCAGTCGCCCGCAGCAATATATTCCTTGGCGCGCAAGACGGCCTTCAAATAATCTTCCTTGGCAAAGGGGCGCAGCACTTCGTGCTCAACGCCCGTGGAAGCATACGGTGCTTCGGCAGGACGCAACAATTTGGCGCGAATCTCGCGCGTTCTTTGACGCGCCTGTGCGTAGGCGTCGGGCGCCTTGGGATCGACATTGAGAATAATGTAGATACGACCCTTCAAATTGTCGATCACAACCAACTCTTCGCAAAACAGAAGGCAGATGTCGGGCAAATTCAAATCGTCTTTTTTGTACTGCGCCAACTTTTCGGGTTCGATCAGGCGCACGGTGTCGTAGCCGAAGTAGCCTACAAGGCCCCCGGTCAATCTGGGCATGCCCTTGGGAGAAGCGACCTTAAAGCGCTTGGTAAAAGCTTCGATCACGTCCAACGGATTTTTGTTTTCAATGCGTTCCGTCACCTTACCCGACTCGATGATTTCGGTGACGGGCCCGTTTTCAGTCAGGCGGCTCACAAGTTTCGTTTTGGCCTGCAGACCCACGAAAGAGTAACGGGCAAAACGTTCGCCCCCTTCCACGCTTTCAAGCAGAAAGCTGTCGGGGCAGTTGGCAAGTTTCAAATAGATGGACAAGGGTGTATCCAAGTCGCCCAAGCATTCGGTCATCAAGCCTACGCGGTTGTAACCTTCGTCGGTCATGGCTAAGAATTCGGTTTCGGTCATTTTTTTTAATCCTGAGGTTTTGATTTTTTCGGTTTTCTCGGCTTTGGCGGTGTTTTGCATCCCCTTAGAAATACAACTCGGGTGCGTTTTCGTTAAGTTCGGTGCAAAGCCGGGAGAAATTTGAGAAATGCGCTCAAGGCGCAAACGGTGTGCAAATTGCACTGAGCCTGTACGGTGTCTTTGTCGCAAACGAATCTGCGTCGTAACACACGCCAAACTTAGATGTGGGAGACTCGCCACCATGACCAAGCCCCCTGTGCGTACCACCCTTCGGGCTTGGGCACAGAGCGACTGTGACGGATGTCAGCAAATTGTGCTTGCGACAAAATCATGGCTCGTTTAGTTGATGTGATTGAAACGTGACCGTCAAAGCGGTCGTATGTGTATTTATAAGCCGCGGCGCACATCTTGGCAATAGGCAAAATATCGTACTGCGAATGCGACACCTCAGGTTTGCGCAAGAAAAAAGCGCGAAGGATTTGTTTTGTCCCCCGCGCTTTCTTTGTGCTTTTTGGAAGCGTACGAGTCTTACCAACCGTTGATGCGCGACCAGTGGGCCGTGACCTCGTCGGCGCCGTCCGTGACGTTATACACGCTAAAGGCGGCTGCCGTGGGGCATGCATGGTTGGGAAGGATTCTTAACTTCATGTCGAGCGGAAAGTCCTTGGGATCCAAAGGCGCGCCGTCGCGACGACACACCACGCCGTGCTCTTGATTGCATTGCTTGACCCACAAGTCGGGCATGAGGTTGCCGTGCACATCGCACACCAAGCCGTAGCCGCAGTCCACCTTCTGATTGGCCGTACCGCGATCGCGACTCATGGCAAGCCACCCGCCGTCGGTAATGACCCAGCCCTTGTCCTTTTGGTGCCCGATGACGGAAACCAAAACGGAAACGGCAATTTGATCAATGTTGCAAACGCCGACACCTGCCATCACCAAATCGTAAAAGGTGCCCACGCCGCTTCGGTATTCGGTAACGCCCACAGCCGAAGGACTTGCTACCAATGTCGGCGTTGACCCCACGCTCACGATCTCGGAAACAAAACCGTTGGCAGCCAACAAGTCCTTGGCCGTATTGATGGCTTTGACTTCGCCTACGGCATGCACGCGTGCCTCCTCAATATTTGTGGCCGAATAACTTTCGCCGGCGTGCGTCAACACACCCTTAAAAGTCGCGCCGTCCGTCAGTGCTTTGGCAATCTCGACCATCACGGGATCGGCGGGTTTGACACCGGAACGATGCCCGTCGCAATCGATTTCGATCAAAACGCCGATCGTGGTTTCTTTGGCTTTGCAGAATTTGCTCACGGCTTGCGCCGCTTCAACGCTATCGAGCACAACTTTGATGTCGGCGCCGGCACGATTGAGGTTGTCGAGTTCGGGCAACTTGTGCGGTGCAATACCCACGGCATAGATGATGTCTTTAACGCCATGACTTGCAAAGAACTCCGCTTCATACACGGTCGAAACGGTGATGGGGCCGGTCGGATCATCCAACTGCAAGTGCGCGATTTCCAAGCACTTGTGGGTTTTGACGTGCGGACGCCAAACGACGCCCAACTCCTTGCAACGCGCCTTGGCAAAGGCGATATTGGCACGCAATTTCGGGAGGTCTAAAATAAGGCTTGGGGTATCAAGGTCTGAAATGAGCATAAAAAAATCCCGGCGACTTCGCGGTTGTAGGGGGTTACGAACAATAGCGCAAAGTCGCCGGGGTGAGGAACTTCGCAACCCATGCTGCCGACGGTAAAAACCGACAGCAAATTCAAAATGCATTGAGAGCCGTGGCTCAATTGAGAAATTCAGTATTTACCCTAGGCCGGAAGCAGTGCACGCATTTAACCGAAAGCACCGACGTGCACCGTTTCCGGATTTCATAGGGTATTTCAAACGTGTGAGAGATTTGCCTCTTTATGAATCGACCGATGCCCGTTGTCCTTACGAAGGCTTTATAGTCGTCGATTCTTTTCGTTGTAGTTATGCGCCTCGTTCCTTAGTGAGACGTCGGGCTCTTGGTAGACTGCGCGAGCCCTAAAACCGTTAAAGCTACCAACGGCGGACAAGTGACCTCGTCCTAAATGTGTTACGGATCCATGTCCGTGTCCAAAGCCCGTGCGCGATCCACAAAATGCGGCGGAACCAAGCAGCAGCGAGCCAAACCGTGCGAGGTGATCATAAACATTGCCTTGTCGCTTTCGATGCGTGCGCAGCAATGCGCCAGTTTGCTGTAAAGATTCGTCGCGGCGATATGTTCGCACATCGAAGATTCTTCTTCCGTCAACAGCGAAGGGTGTGCCACGATGCAATACGGCTGGTCGTGGCGCGTGACCATCACAGCATGACCAAATCGCGCTTTTTGCGCCTGTTTGGCAAAATGAGCCGTCAGGACGCCATACTCGATAGTTTGCATTTGCGTACCTCCCAAATCGATTGAGTGTTACGCAACCCCCAATCCTCACAGTCCAATTTTATTCGCTAACTCTGTCCGAATAGTGGCACACCTTTGCGTTAAGCCATGATTTTGTTGAAATTTGTTCCGCCAATCCCAACAAATTTGAAACGGTTGTCGAAACATCTTTGCCTCTTACACGAAAAACGGCTCTAACGCGTTTTCCCTAAAGCGTTTTGCGGGTATTGTCTGACAAGTATCAAAGAGCCCCGAAACATCGGGCAACTTTGCCCTTTAGCCCTATGAAATCGGACGAAATCCTGACACAATCCGAGATGTTGTCGTTCGACATCGGTTTTGCACCTTTCCCCTTGGAAGGCAGTCAAGGCTTGAGTCGACTTAACTTTTGATTTTGTAGAGACACACCAATGGCAATTATCGTTCACA
>JAUNOJ010000082.1 GCA_030531135.1 Sutterellaceae bacterium
CAAAGCGATCGGCCGCACGAGCCGCAGCCAAACGCTTGGCGGCAATAGCCGGATCAATATCGAAAAGCACGGTGCAATCGGGTTGCAATGTTCCCTGTACCAACGTTTCCAACAACTCGACCTTCTCGGGATCGTAGGCTTTGCCGCCCACCTGATAGGCGTAGGTGGCATCGGTAAATCTGTCGGACAACACCCAGGCGCCGCGCGCAATCGCCGGTCGAATCACCTTGGCAATATGCTCGGCTCGCGAAGCAAAAAAGAGCAATGTTTCGGCCGTGACATCCATGTCGTCATGAAGAAGCATTTCGCGAATCTTTTCGCCTAAGGGCGTGCCGCCGGGCTCGCGCGTGCGCACGACTTCGATGCCTTGGCTTTCAAGCCATGTTTGCAAGGCATTGATTTGCGTGGTTTTTCCCGCACCGTCAATGCCTTCAAACGTGATGAATTTTCCTAAAACTGTCGACATGTCTATTTCCCGATGTTGGCACGACGTGCCGGAGCTTTTTGATACTTCTGAACGGCGCGGTTGTGTTCTTGCAAATGGTTGGAGAACTGGCTCGTGCCGTCGCCTCTGGCCACAAAATAAAGGTACTTGGTGTCAGCCGGTTGCAACGCCGCTTCGATGCTGGCTTTAGAAGGCATCGAAATCGGAGACGGCGGCAAACCTTGGTTTAAGTACGTATTGTAAATGCCGGGCGTGCGCAAATCTTTGCGCGTCAAATTGCCGTTAAAGTCTTTGCCGATCCCGTAAATGATCGTGGGGTCGGTTTGAAGCGGCATTTTCAGTTTCAAGCGGTTGTGAAATACGGAACTCACCAGAGCACGATCCTCGGCTCTGGACGTTTCTTTTTCGATGATGCTTGCCAAAATCAGGGCCTCATAGGGATTATTGAGTTTCAATCCCGGTTTTCTGGCTTCCCAAGCTTCTCGCAAGATTCTTTGCTGTTCGCGATAAGCGGCACGGAAAACATCAATGTCGGTGAGCCCCGATCGAAAGCGATAGGTTTCGGGCGCAAAGAGGCCTTCGCCGTGCGCTTCGGCAAGATTTAAGGCCTTTAAAAACTCATCGTCGGTCATGTCTTTGGTGACCGGCACGACATCGGGCAATTGGGCAACGGCGCTTCGCACTTGCCAAAGCGTGGCGCCTTCGGCAATGCGCATCGTAAAGCTTTCCACCTGACCGCTTTGATATTTGTCGACAATTTGCGCAAGCGACATGCCGTTTGTAAAACGATAACGTCCGGCATGAATCGAAGGTCTTTCGCCCTGCATGCGCAGTGCCGCCAACATCATATTCACGTCGACGGCAATGCCCTTTTCTTTGGTGAGCTCGGCAATCTGACGACCGTTGGCGCCCGCAGGCACCACCACGTCAATCGTATCGACATGCGGCGGAAACGGCACGGTACGATCGAAGTACCACCAGAAAGGCAGATACGCCAACATGGCCAAAATCACAACCACCACGGCAATCTTGGCCCAAATCGACGTCACGAGTTCGGGGATATTGAGGCTTTTGGGATCAAAGTTCACGTTAAAAAACGAAAAGCGAAAACGAAAGTTAACAACAAAAATCCGAGCAACCACTCGGAAATACGCGATAATAGCGGGACTTCTTTTTGGACTCAAGAAAAATGACTCAGACGAATTGTACGGCACCCGCACGCATTCGACTTTCCGAATTTTCGCTTATTTGTGTGACCGGCGCCGATCGCATCGCTTTTTTGCAAGGGCAACTTACCAACGACATCACCAAACTTGTCGACGGCACCTTGATGACAGCAGGCTACTGCTCGCCCAAAGGGCGCTTGTTGGCCACACCCCGTCTTTTTTGCGTGGGCGAATCCGTCTATTTGATCGTGCCCGCTAACCAGGCAGAAACTTTGATCAAGCGCCTCAAAATGTTTGTGATGCGAAGCAAAGTCACGCTGAGCCTCGTGGAAGACAAAGCACTTTACGCAACGTTTGACGGCAACGCCAAAAGCGCTTTGGGCCTCATCTTTGAACTTGCTAACGGTACCGAGTCGGTGCTCGAGACCTTGAATTTGCCCAAGGCCCGTTATCTCACAGTCGATACACCCGACTTGGATGCCGAGACCGACACCTCTGTTTTTGACGCTTGCGAAATTGCTGCCGGCCGCGTTTGGGTCAGTGCCGCAACAATGGATCAGTTCGTGCCGCAAGCCGTCAATTTGGAATGTATCGGCGGCGTCAGCTTTTCCAAGGGCTGCTACACGGGTCAGGAAATCGTCAGCCGCGTGGAGCATATCGGCAAAACCAATCGTCGCGTGGCGCTGTGTATGCTCGAAGGTGCGCTAACGCCTGCCCCCATGACCGACGTGGTCGACTTGGACGGCAATCCCGTGGGCGTTGTGGTGCAAAGCGCGACGGTTAACGGCAAAACCCTCGCTTTGGTGCAATTGTCTGTAGCCGACATTGAAAACCCGGACTTTAAAGCGCGCATCCACGATGTCGAAATTAAGCTTTACAATCTGCCGTACCCGTATCAACGCGCTCTCTAATGCGATAGAGGCGCTACGCAAAAAGTTTCGAAAAATTATGACTCACAACATTACGATTCACACGCCCGAAGAAATTGAAGCGATGCGTCGCATCGGGCGCCAAGCCAGCGAACTGCTCGACTTCATTACGCCCTACGTCAAAGCGGGCGTCACCACAAAGTATTTGGACGACTTGATGGACGAATACACGATCAAGCATTTGGGTGCCGTTTCCGCCTGTAAGGGCTATCAGCCCGAAGGCATGACACCCTATCCGTGCTCAACATGCATTTCGGTCAATCACGTCATCTGCCACGGCATTCCGAGCGAAAAGAAGGTTTTGAAAAAGGGCGATATCGTCAACATCGATATCACCATCACCAAAGACGGCTTTTTCGGCGACAACTCCCGTATGTTTATCGTGGGTAAGCCCACCATTGCAGGTAAGCGCATCGTAGACGCCGCCTTCGGCTGCATGTGGGCCGGTATCGAAGCCGTCAAACCCGGCAACTGCTTTAACGACATCGGCATTGCCTGCCAGAACTTCTGCGCGCCCTTGGGCGTATCCATCGTGCACGAATACGGCGGCCACGGCATCGGTCGCGTTTTCCACGGCGAACCGCACGTCTGCCACGTGCCCATCAAGACGCCCACGGCAACGTTTGAACCCGGCATGATCTTTACGGTCGAGCCCATGGTCAATGCGGGCAAGCGCCATATCCTCGATTTGGCCGACGGCTGGACGGTCGTCACCAAAGACAAGAGCCTGTCGGCGCAGTGGGAACTCGAAGTCTTGGTGACCGAAACCGGTTACGACATCCTCACCGTTTCCAAAGACTCGCCCGAACCGCCCGAATGGGTCAAGGGTTGGAAGAAGCCTTCCTTCGACTAAAATACCAAGCCGCAAGACACTAAAGCTTGCGGCTTTCTTTTTGTCTCATTACTTCAGACGCCATGACCGAACAACGCCTGCTCGAATCCTTTCAAACCATCCGCCAAAAAATTGCCGACGACTTCTTGGCGCACGGCCGCGTTTCAAGTTACCTGAAACGCAATACGGCGACCATCGATCGGTTTGTTGTGGAAATGGCTGCGCGTGCCGGCATGCCCGCGGATCATGCGTTGGTGGCGGTGGGCGGCTACGGGCGAGGAGAAATGTTTCCCTACTCCGACATCGATCTTTTGGTGCTGTTGCCCGACAACCACTGTGAAGAGAGCGACGCCAAGGTCGGGGCATTTGTCACCAATCTCTGGAGTCTGGGTCTGACGGTTGGCAGCGTCGTGCGTACCAAGGACGAAATGCTTCGCGAAGCCAAAGCCGACATCACGGTGGCGACGGCTTTTTTGGAAGCCCGATTTTTAAGCGGCGACGAGGATTTGTTTCACGACACCTATAAAGCATTTTTTGAAATTCTCGACCCCAAGACGTTTTTTAGAAGCAAAATGCTCGAAATGCGTCAGCGCCATCAGAAGTTTGACGACACCCCCTATGCGCTGGAGCCCAACATCAAAGAAAGTCCGGGAGGCTTGCGCGACCTTCAAGTATTTTTGTGGTGTGCGCACTGCGCGGGGTTCGGACGCAATTGGAAGGAGTTGGCAACAAGCGGGCTGATCACCGAAACCGAAGCCTATCACTTATCGGAATGCCAGCACTTTCTGCGCGATCTGCGCATTCGTTTGCATCTTCTCAGAAAGCGCCATGAGGATCGCCTGATCTTTGACGTACAAACGGCTTTGGCCGAAAACGCAGGCTACAAAGCCATCGGCGCACTGCTTCCGAGCGAGTCGCTCATGAAGCGCTACTATCTCAACGCCAAAAACACGGCGCAGTTGCAGCAAATTCTGCTCTCGACCATTTCCGATCGTCTCTTTCAGGATCAATTCAAACCGGCGGTCACTCCCATTGACGACGTATTTATCGCCACGGGCGACGCTTTGGATATCGTGAGCGAAGAAGCTTTCCGAGCAGATCACCACAACATTCTCAAAGCCTTTTATCTGTTTGCCACTCACCGGGAATTGAAACGCTTGTCGACATTGTTGCTGCGCAGCCTCTGGCACTTGCGCGACAAAATCGATGCCGACTTCAGAAACGACGCGCAAAACAAAGCCCTCTTTATAAAGGCGCTGCAGTTGCGCTACGGACCGTATCACTTCTTAAAAAACCTCAACGTCTGGGGCATTTTGGGGCGCTTTTTGCCGGTGTGGCGCCGTATCGTCGGGCAAATGCAACACGACCTTTTCCATGCCTATACGGTCGATCAGCATACGCTCAGAGTGGTGAAGTTTATCCGCCGCTTTGCACATTCGTCCTACGCGCACGAATATCCCCTTTGCTCTCAGATCATCAACGATATCGACAAGCCCTGGCGCCTGACGGTTGCGGGACTCTTTCACGACATTGCCAAAGGACGCGGGGGCAACCATTCCGAACTCGGCGCCAAAGAAGTGCACACGTTCGGCAAAAGCTTCGGACTCGATAAAGAAGACACCGCCTATTTGGAATTTTTAGTGCGCGAACATCTCCTGATGAGTAACGTCGCCCAAAAGCAGGATATTACAAGTCCCGAAGTGGTGGAGCGCTTTGCCAAGACCGTGGGCACCAAAGAGCGTTTGGACGGGCTGTTTCTTTTGACAGTGGCCGACATCCGCGCGACGAGCCCAAAGGTTTGGAACGGTTGGAAAGCAAGACTTTTGACCGAACTTTATCAAAGCACGTTAAGAACTCTCCAAGGCGAAGGTGCGGCGCAAACACGCGCGAGCATTTTGGAAGAGCACCGCTCGCAAGCCTGCCGATTGATTGCCGAAATGGGTGTGGACGACGCCAAACGCGATGCGTTTTTCAAGGAACTCAACATCGTTTACTTCCTGCGCCACTCACCCGAAGACATCGCTTGGCACACCAAGGAGTTGGCGGACGTCTTACGCACCGAAAAACCCGTGGTGCGCTCGCGCATTCTCACCAAGGGCGCCGGCGTCGAAGTTTTGGTCTATACCCATGACCAAAAAGACCTGTTTGCCCGTGTGGTGGCGTTTTTCGAGCGTGTGGGGTTATCGGTCCTAGACGCTCGCATTCACACGACTGCGCACGGTTGGGCACTCGATACGTTCTTGGTACAGGACAAACGCGCCAGAACGGACGATCCGGACTTTAAACAAAAATTGACGGATAAGCTCACGAAAGTGATCGAAGAAGCCAAACCCTTGCCCGAACCCAAACAAGGCAAACTCTCGAGACGCTCGAGAAGTTTCCCCACACCGACGTTGATCGAAATCGAACGCGACGAAAGCCAAAAGAGCTGGGTGCTGCAAGTCACTTGCAGCGACCGTTTGGGGCTACTTTTTGCTATTGCCGTGGTGCTTGCCAAACACGACATCAATCTGGCAACGGCCAAGATTTCCACGTTGGACGAACGCGCAGAAGATGTCTTTTTGATCGATGGTGCCGTACTGCAGGATCAAACCCAGCTGGTTGCGATCGAAGGCGAATTGATCGACGCCATCAACTTTGCCAAATAGACCTTAGCGATCGAGCAAATCGTCGACGTGACGAAGTTTGGAGCCGGTATAGAGCTGTCTCGGACGCCCGAGCTTGCAGGTCGGATCGTTGATCATTTCGTTCATCTGGGCAAACCATCCGACGGTTCTTGCCAGGGCAAAGATAGCGGTAAATAACGGTACGGGAATGCCGATGGCTTTTTGCACGATGCCCGAATAGAAGTCGACATTGGGATAGAGCTTGCGGCTCACGAAATAGTCGTCTTCCAAAGCGATGCGCTCCAAGGTCATAGCCAGTTTAAAGAGCGGATCGTCGTGCAAACCGAGTGCATCCAAAACCTCGTGGCAAGTTTCGCGCATGAGTCGTGCACGCGGATCGTAATTCTTGTACACGCGATGCCCGAAGCCGATCAAACGATGCTTGGGGTCGTGATGCTCTTTAACGCCTTGGATGAATTCTCCGATCTTGGCTTCGCCGCCGGCGGCCAACAGGTCGGTGAGCATCTTTAGAGCCGCTTCGTTGGCCCCGCCGTGTTGCGGCCCCCACAGACAAGCCACACCCGAGGCAATGGCGGCAAAGGGGCTTGTGCCCGAGCTCACGCACAAACGAATGGTGGAAGTCGAAGCGTTTTGCTCATGGTCGGCATGCAAAATGAAGATGCGGTCCATTGCGCGCTCCAACACCGGATTGACTTCGTACTCTTCGCAAGGAATGGCAAACATCATGCGCAGGAAGTTGCCGGCATACGACAATCCGTTTTTGGGCCACACAAAGGGTTCGCCCACCGAATACTTGTGCACCATGCCCACGAGCGTGGGCATCTTGCCGATCATCTGAATCGCAGCCATCGCACGCTGCTCGGGATCGAGCAAATTGGCGCTTTGCGGATAAAACGCACTCATGGCACCCACCATGCCGAGCAAAACGGCCATGGGGTGCGCATCGCGCCGAAAGCCGCGTAACAGAAACTGCAACTGCTCGTGCACCATCGTATGGTGCATCACTTCGTAGTCGAAGTCGGCTTTCTGCTCGGCATTGGGCAATTCTCCGTTAAGCAACAGGTAACACACCTCAAGAAACGAACATTTGCGTGCCAATTCGTCAATGGGATAACCGCGGTAGAGCAACTGGCCGGCTTCGCCGTTAATGAAGGTAATGCCGCTTTGACACGACGCTGTCGACATATAGCCCGGATCGTACGTGAACTTGCCCGATTTCTTATAAAGCCCCGTAATGTCGATCACGTCGGGCCCCATCGTACCTTCGTACACGGGCAGCGTCACGACGGGAGAGCCGTCGGAAAAAACCAATTTAACCGTTTTGTTTGCGTTGATGTCGGGCATGGCGCCGATCCTCGCCAAAGAGAATTCTCAAGTCAGACAAATCGCCGGAGTAAACTGTAACTCTTTTCGCCTAG
>JAUNOJ010000083.1 GCA_030531135.1 Sutterellaceae bacterium
AATGACCCATTCCCAGAATTCCAAGTGCAAATCGCCCATGCGATTCAATGCCTGGAAGCTGAAGTAAGTGCGCGGGAACATATCGTAGCTCTCGTTCCAAGCAACGGGAACCGGCACGATACGCACATCTGCCACATCCTTCATGGATTCGACGAACTTGGTCATGACGGGTTCAAACTGCAGGCAGTGCGGGCAGGTGTAGGCAAAGAAGTCGTGAATGACGATGGGACGACGACCGAAGTCGAGTGCCGGACGCACAACCGTGTAATCCTTACCCAAAATCGGAGAGGCAGCTTGCGCAAACACGCTCGGTACAGCAAGCGTGCAACCCACGCCGGCGGCGGCTCCAAGAAGTTGACGACGATTCAGCATTGTGTCTAAATCCTTATTTGTGAGTTAATTGTTTTGTTGCAAAACAGAAGCTTGAATGCCGTTGTCGGCCAAGCTCTGACGAATTTCTTCGGCCTGATCCTGTGTTTCAAACGGACCGATGCGCACGCGATACAGACGCTGACCGTTTTCGCTGCGATAGGCGATTTGGGCATCCAACCCGATAAAGGCGATGCGTGCACGGATGTTTTCGGCATCTTCGCTTTGACTGAAAGCACCGGCCTGCACCCAATAGCGTTGGGTGTCGGCCACTTCCGAAGAAGCCTGGCTTTCCCCCGAAGCCGTGACGGTCGCCACTTCGCTTTGAGACTGCTCGGCTCCTTGGCCGTCGGCATACAACGGCTGGTTGGGGTCGATCGTCTTGCCGTCGAGCAATGCGGGATCGACGCTTTGGCTGACCGTTTGCACTTTGTTGACAAAGGGAATCGGCGCGTTGGAAATCCAAATGAAGGTTGCCGCGCAAATGATCAGAGCGACGACAACGCCGGCCGTAAACGACCAAAAAAGAGCGGTTTTGCTGGTTCTTGCGGCCATAGCCTCGAGTCCTCAAGTTACATGCGCTCGGGTGCGGAAACACCCAAAACATTCAAACCGTTGCGCAACACCTGGCGCGCTGCCATCAAAAGTGCCAGACGAGCCGTGCGAACCTTGTCGTCGTCGACCAAAATGCGATCGGCGTTATAAAACGCATGAAAGTCCGCTGCCAATTCCTTGAGGTATACGCACAGCAAGTGCGGTGCCAAGTCGCGTGCGGCCACAGACAGCGTCTGACCGTATTCGCCGAGGCGAGCGGCCAAGGCAGCGCTCTGTTCACTGGTCAAAACGCTAAGATCGGCTGCCAATGCTTCTTCGAGTGTCGGTACGGCAAAGCCTTTTTCGGCGGCTTGGGCAAAAACGGAGCAGATGCGAGCGTGGGCATACTGCAGGTAGTAAACCGGGTTTTCGTCGTTTTTGGCCAGTGCCAAATTGATGTCCAGTACGAATTCGGCATCGGACTTGCGGCTCACCAAGAAGAAACGTGCGGCGTCGCGCCCGATCCAATCGACGAGGTCGGAAAGCGTGACATAGGTGCCCGAGCGTTTGCTCATTTTCACAGGAGCGCCGTCTTTGACCACGGCCAACATCTTGTGCAAGAGATATTCGGGGAAGGTCTTGGGGATGGCAAAACCGAACTTGGGGCCGGCAGCCTGCAAGCCCACGCGCACGCGAGCGACCGTGCCGTGGTGATCCGACCCCTGAATGTTGATGGCGCGATCGTAGCCGCGTTCGAACTTGGCCAAGTGATAGGCTACATCCGGTACGAAGTATGTGAAGTAACCGTCTTGCTTGCGCATGACGCGGTCTTTGTCGTCCTTAAAGTCCTTGAAGGCAACGTCGGTGGTGCGCAGCCACAGTGCGTTGTCGGCTTCGTAGGTGTAGCCCGATTCAATCAAAGCGTTGACGGTTTTTTCCACGCGACCGCTCGTGTACAAAGAGCTTTCCAAGTAGAAGTTATCGAAAGCTACGCCGAGCTTTTTCAAGTCGGCGTCCTGTTCGTTGCGCAGATACGCTACGGAATAGCGACGAATAGCTTCCTGGTTTTCGATGTCGCCGTCGGATTCGATGGTTTCGCCCGCCGTCGTGATCACCGACTTTTTGGCAGCGTAGTCGCGTGCGATATCGGCAATGTAGTCGCCGTGATAGCCGTTTTCGGGGAAGTCTTCGGCGGTTTGCAAACCGGCAAATTCCTTCAAACGTGCCTGAACAGAGAGCGTAAGGTTGTGAATCTGAACACCGGCGTCGTTGTAGTAGAACTCACGCAAGACCTTGTAGCCTTGGGTAGCCATGATGCGAGACAAAACGTCGCCCAAAGCGCCCTGGCGCGCATGGCCCAAGTGCAAAGGTCCCGTGGGGTTGGCCGAGACATATTCGAGCAAAACGCTTTTACCTTCGAAGGCCTTGCTTTGACCGAAGGTTTCGCCCTGAGTCAGGACGTCGCGCACGACATTGAATTTGGCAGCCTGCTGGAAGCGGAAGTTGATAAAACCGGGCCCGGCAATTTCAATAGCGCTCAAAAGTTCCTGACCGACGGCATCGGCCTGCATGGCCGCAACGAGTTCTTGAGCGACTTCGCGCGGATTTTTCTTCAAAGATTTGGCGCAAGCCAAAGCCACGTTGGTGGAAAGATCGCCGTGATCGGCGTTTTTCGGGCGCTCAAGACGTGCAACGGCACCTTGTGCGCCGACGGTGACAAGTGCTCGTTCAATGAGTTCGACTAAAGCCTGTTTTTGGTCTTGGATCATGATATTTGGAGTGTTCAGTAGAAACCGAAAGGTCGGATTGCGCAAACAATAGCAAGTAATCTAAGCATACGAAAACCCCGTTTGGCTTAAGACGTTACAAAACGTGGCCTAACGGGGAGATCGTTTCCATACTTTTTTGAGTTGACGCAAACGGACGGATTAGTTTTTGCGCTTGTCGCGTTCGATTTGCGCGTAGGCCGAGTGGTTGTGAATCGATTCGAAGTTTTCGGCTTCGACGCGATAAGCCACGACTCTGGATTCGTCGTTGAGCTGCTTGGCCGTGTCGCGAACGATGTCTTCGACAAACTTCGGATGATCGTAAGCGTATTCGGTCACATACTTTTCGTCATTGCGCTTTAAGCGGCTCCACAATTCGCAAGAAGCCGACGTTTCGGCGATGCGAATCTGTTCTTCAAGCGAGAGCTCACCTTCGATTTCGGCCGCAATCGTAATGGCCGAGCGCTGATTGTGTGCGCCGTAGTCGCTGATTTCCTTGCTGCAGGGGCAAAGGCTGGTCACGGGTGCCGTGATTTCCTGAATGACGCTGGTGACACCGTTTTTCTTTTCGGCGATGTAGCGCACCTTGTAGTTCATCAAGCTCTTGAGCTTGGAAACGGGGCTGGCCTTCGTGACAAAAAACGGGCAACGGATTTCGATGTAACCGTCATGCGCTTCGAGCAAGACGAGCATCTTTGCCAAGAGCTCTTTCATCATGTTGGCAGAAAGCGATTCGTGGTTGTCTGCCAACAACGAAATAAAACGGGACATGTGGGTGCCTTTTTTGTCGGCAGGCAAACTCACGCACATGCAAACTTCGGCAACCGTGGGCTGAGGGCCGTTGACACTGGCTACCGTCATCGGAACGGTCAGGCCGCGTACACCGACGCGATCGATCGCGATATTGCGACCGTCGGCCAAGTTCTGTACGTCGGGCAGACACGTGGTACAAGAATTCTGATCCATAGCGTTTCTATACAGTCGTTTTTTTGATGCGAGCTCCTCCATACTTATATAGAGAGGACGCAAAAAACGAGAACAATAAATAATATGAGCTCGAATGATAAACGATTTGCTTGCGACTTAAGCATTTTGAAGGGGGACAGACGGCGATTTTTTGGAAAAAACAAGGTCGTCGATAGCTTTTTGCAAGTCTTCTGAAGGCGGGCTCGACGCAAAACGCACAAAATCGCGCCACAACGGAAACGATTTTTACGATTTGTGGCAAAGAAAATGCGTGAAATTTCGGGTGCCGTCCCCATATAATGGAAAACGACTCACACATACCTTTTGGAAGGAACAACTCGCCATGGCGGTTTATATCAACGGACGCCCCATCAACCCGATCGTTTCATTTTTGGTGACCGCCGCTGTGGCGGCAGGCCTCATCGGTTTGGGCATTTTATTGTTGCCCTTTATCGGCGGCGTATTGCTCTTCATTCTGCTCTTGGGCTTGGGGGTTGTGTGTTACGGCGCTTACTACCGTTGGCGCTATGGAGATCCTTTAAAGCGTATGCAGGAAGAGGCCGTCAAAGAAATGCAAAGGCGCGCTCAGGGACAAACGAGAGCTGACGGTCCCACCGTTGACGAAAGCGATGCGACGTTGAAAAAGGGACAAGTGCGCACCGGCGTGCGCCGTATTTCGACGGTCGAAGACGTCACCGTTGTCGAAGAGATTCGCAGACGCGATGCGTAAAGTTGTCAATGATGCGCAGCTGGAGCTCTTTGCCGAGAACGAAGAGCCCGAGGTTGCGTCCGAAGAACAAAGCCCGGCCAAGGAAGACCCGAGACCTGCGTTTGAACTCGTTGCGCCTATGAGCGTACCGACGGATTACCGTACGCCGCATTCGCACGAGTTGCTCGAAGCGGCGATCGAGCTCTTTAGTCGCGGTGTCAGTTATAAGACTGCGGCCTATTCGCTGGGCATTTCCGTTTATACCGCGCGCGAGTGGCAACACCGTTACCGTAACCACACGCTGGAAAAGTACGCTCAGGGCGTAACCGTCAAAGGCAAATATCCGGATGCGATCAAGCAACAGGTCGTTCGTATGCGCGTCGAACAGGGGATGAGCTACAACCGGATTGTTCAGGAAACCGGCATCAGCCGAGCAACGATTCGAAGCTGGTTGGCCGATGCCGGACAGGACGACTCAACGCGGGAAATGTCGGGTTTGGTTGACAAGGGCGTGAAAGAAACGTCAAAAAACTAAAAATTGTTCGTTTTTAACAACAAAATATAAGTAGTCACTCACAAAACGCGCATCAAGGAAAAACCCTTATGAAAGGAAACCCCGTTCCAGAATGAGGGAATTTCGATTAGGGAAATCACCACATAAAACCCCATATTCGTGCATAGAATATGTAAAGAAGCCCTGAAGAGGGCTTTTTCTTTGATTTAAGTCAAGCATAACTAGAGGTATTCTTGAGTGTGCGTTTTGTCAAAATATCTTCAGACTGTTTTAAGCGGCCTTACTACTTTACAAAACCTTAAAGTAATCTTACACCGCTCGCTATGCGTAGAAATTTCTTCTTTAGCGGCGCTCTGCTTTTACAAAATATAAAAAATGCAAAGGCAGGGATAAATGACTAGGAGATTGAGATGACAACAACAACTATCAAAACGGTGGCCGGTGCCCTGTTTTGCTCGGCCGCATTGGTCGCCGTAGGCGCTCAGGCTGCTGATGAACCTGGGGTTGGTAACAAGCGCGTCAATTCCATGACGCAGCAAATTTGGGACAATCCTTCCACGACGGAAGCCGAAATGGGTGTTCGCACCCTTCAGGACTACATCGTTCAGGAAAAGGAACTTTGGGACTTCTTGTTTGAAAACCACCCCGTTTTCAAATATGCTGAAGAAGGCCGTATCAAGGGTGTGTATAAGATTTCCACCCGCGGTTCCGAATATCTCGGCGAAGGTAATGCTCGCGGCTACACCAAGATGGCCAACGAACAGTACGACTCCAAGATGAACATGAAGCGCCCGAAGGCCAGCCAGTATCGTTTGGCTGCCAAGTCCATTTTGGACTACCCGAACCGCTTCGTCGGCGCTGAACGTTGCGGCGAATGCCACGCTGTTCAGTACGAAAAGTGGAAGCGCTCCCGCCATGCTCAGACCATTCGCTTCCCGGGCGAACATCCCGAAGTGGATAACGATCTGAAGAAGAAGCTCTATGGTTCTCAGGCTTCCATCCTTCCTGACGGTATCACTCCCGATATCATCTACGCAACGGTCGGTACGCCGCGTACGAAGTACGGCTACATCGATGCTTGGTTGGTTCGCGGTGCATACCACGTGCGTGACGGTCTCTTGAAGGACGGCACGGGTACCATCGTTGCCGGTGGTAACCAGTTCTCCCGCGGTTGGGCCTCTTGGCTGTCCCCGGAACGTGCTAAGGAAATCCAGAAGGTGATTCCCGACTTCCCGACCACGATGAAGGAAATGGGCGGCTCCGCTTCTCACCAGTGGGGTATGACCTCTTACGGTTCTTCTTTCGAAAAGCAGTTCTTGTTCCAGCCGGCAAGCTCGTATTGCGAAACCTGCCACGCCTTCAAGTTCGACTTCAAGACCAAGGAAGAATTCTTCAAGGCTTTGGGTAACCCGGCCGAATTGCAGAAGCACACGATTTCTCGCGGCGTTTCCTGCGAAGAATGCCACGGTGCCGGCGGCCACTTGGTCGGTGCTGAAAGCAACGGCTTCCAGTCCAACTGCGAACGCTGCCACCAGCGCTCCAACTTCGTCGAACGCGACGTTGTTGACGGCAAGCTCGACAAGGGCTTTAACGTCAAGACGAAGTCTTCCTGCCCGTCTTGCGGTACGGAAGGTTCTCAGTTGATGATGTCCAAGCACTACGAAAAGGGTATGCGTTGCGTGACCTGTCACGACCCGCATGAAGTCACCAGCAACGACTGGAAAGACTACTACACCAAGCCCGCAATTCGTCAGACCTGCCAGGACTGCCACCAGACTCAGGCCGACATCATGGCTCAGACCACCACTCACGTGGAAATGGACTGTATCGATTGCCATATGCCGTTCACGATGAGCTGCGAAAACTTCACGGCTATCCAGCGTCCTGACTACGCAGGTTTCGATGCCGTTCGTCGTTCTCACGTGTTCAACATCCTTGTTGATCCGGAAAAGAAGATGATGAACCCGGCTCCGGGCCAGTCTCGCGCTTCCAACTCCAAGGGTTGGGCTATCGCTCGTGACGAAGAAGGCCACGGCTACCTCGACTTGATGTGGTCTTGCGCTCGTACGGCCAACGCCGAACAGGGTGTGATGAACAACAAGGGCTGCCATAGCGCATTCTTGTCCGAACTCGAAAAGGGTTTGCAGTACACCGACCAGAAGCAGATCTACGGCGAAGTCATGAAGTGGCAGAACCCGGTTAAGGACGGTTACAAGGCTGCTGTTGCTGCCGAAGATCGTTTGGTCAAGCTCCTCGAAATCACGAAGGTTCCTGCTGACGCTAAGGCACAGATCCTGATGTACTTCGATAAGGCCAAGGAAATCACGACGCAGATCGAAAAGGACGGTTCTTGGGGTGTTCACGCTCCGGCCTACCTGAAGACTCGTGTTGAAACGGCTCAGGCCTACCTGGCTCAGGCTCAGAAGCTTCTTGACGA
>JAUNOJ010000084.1 GCA_030531135.1 Sutterellaceae bacterium
ACGAATTCGAAGCCCTTGCCGGGTTCCATCGGTTCGAGCTTGAGCACGACGTGACCGTACTGACCGCGACCGCCGGACTGCTTGGCGAACTTGCATTCTGCATTTTCGACAACAGAGCGGATGGTTTCGCGATAAGCCACCTGGGGCTTGCCGACGGTTGCTTCAACGTTGAATTCGCGACGCATACGGTCGACGAGAATTTCAAGGTGAAGTTCGCCCATACCGGAAATAATGGTCTGGCCGGATTCTTCGTCGGTGCGAACGCGGAAGGACGGATCTTCGCGAGCCAAACGACCCAAAGCGAGAGCCATCTTTTCCTGGTCGGCCTTGGTCTTGGGTTCGACAGCCTGGCTGATCACGGGTTCCGGGAATTCCATACGTTCGAGGATGATGGGCTTGGCCATATCGCAAAGCGTATCGCCCGTGGTCACATCCTTCAAACCGACGGCAGCGGCGATGTCGCCGGCTTCCGATTCGGTAATTTCCTTACGTTCGTTAGCGTGCATCTGCAGCAAACGACCGATACGTTCCTTCTTGTTCTTGACCGAGTTCAAAACGGTTTCGCCGGACTTCAAAACGCCGGAGTAAACGCGCAAGAACGTCAACTGGCCGACATAGGGGTCGGTCATGATCTTGAAGGCCAATGCGGAGAAGGGAGCGTCGTCGCTGGCTTCACGCGAGGTTTCGTTGTCATCGAGGTCGAAGCCCGGAACCGGGGGAATATCCACCGGAGACGGCAACAATTCGATCACACCGTCGAGCATGCGCTGCACGCCCTTGTTCTTGAAGGAAGAGCCGCAGAACATCGGCTGAATTTCGCCGGCGATCGTACGGGTACGCAAACCCTTGACGATATCGGCTTCGGACAATTCGCCTTCTTCCAAGTAACGGTTCATCAATTCTTCGGTGGCTTCGGCAGCGGATTCCACCAACTTTTCACGCCATTCGTTGGCCGTGTCAACCAAGTCGGCGGGAATGTCGACGTAGTTGAACTTCGTGCCCTGGCTGGCTTCGTCCCAAATGATGCCCTTCATCTTGATCAGATCGACGACACCCTGGAACTGGTCTTCAGCACCGATCGGAATCACGACCGGAACGGGGTTGGCCTTCAAACGCTTCTGCATCTGATCGACAACCTTGAAGAAGTTGGCACCGGTACGGTCCATCTTGTTGACGAACGCGATACGGGGAACCTTGTACTTGTTAGCCTGACGCCAAACGGTTTCGGACTGGGGCTGAACACCGCCCACAGCGCAGTAAACCATCACGGCACCGTCGAGCACGCGCATGGAACGTTCAACTTCAACCGTGAAGTCGACGTGCCCCGGGGTGTCGATGATGTTAAAGCGATAGGGTTGGAACTGCATGTCCATGCCGCGCCAGAAGCAGGTGGTTGCGGCGGACGTAATCGTGATACCACGTTCCTGTTCCTGTTCCATCCAGTCCATGGTGGCAGCGCCATCATGCACTTCGCCGAGCTTATGGTTGACGCCCGTAAAGAACAGAATACGTTCGGTCGTCGTGGTCTTGCCCGCGTCAATGTGGGCAGAAATACCGATGTTGCGATAGCGCGAGATCGGAGTAGTACGAGCCATGACTTTTCTCTTAAGTAGCGGGACGCTCGGCCCTTGGGGCTTAGCGTCCACATTGTTAATCGAATATTAGAAACGGAAGTGCGAGAAGGCCTTGTTGGCTTCTGCCATGCGATGGACTTCGTCACGCTTCTTCATGGCGCCGCCGCGGCCTTCAGCAGCATCCAACAACTCACCAGCCAAGCGTTGGGGCATGGACTTTTCAGAACGGGCCTTGGCACTTTCGCGCAACCAGCGCATTGCCAAAGCCATACGGCGAACAGGACGCACTTCAACCGGCACCTGGTAGTTGGCACCGCCGATACGGCGGCTCTTGACTTCCACGAGCGGACGGACGTTGTTGAGTGCGGTCGTGAACACTTCCATGGCGTTCTTACCGGTCTTTTCTTCAATCTGCTGCAACGCACCATAGACGATGCGTTCGGCGACGGCCTTCTTGCCATCGAGCATAACGACGTTGATGAACTTGGAGATCTCAACGCTGCCGAACTTCGGATCCGGCAAAACTTCACGTTTGGGTACTTCGCGACGACGGGGCATTTTTTCCTCTTTCGTTGTCTTCAGTCTTTTTAATACGACGATCGATTAAGACAGTTAATAAAGTTCGATCGCCAAACAATGCAACACCATCTGTGTTGCGACTTACTCGGTCCTATAAGCGGGACCGTCCTTCTACGGCTGACAAACAGTCGCCGCGAATTACGCTGCCTTCGGGCGCTTGGCGCCGTACTTAGAGCGGGATTGCTTACGATCCTTCACGCCCTGGGTATCCAGAGAACCGCGAACGATGTGGTAACGCACACCCGGCAAATCCTTCACACGGCCGCCGCGGATGAGCACCACGGAGTGTTCCTGAAGGTTGTGGCCTTCACCGCCGATGTAGGAAATGACTTCAAAACCGTTGGTCAAACGAACCTTGGCAACCTTACGAAGAGCGGAGTTCGGCTTCTTCGGGGTGGTCGTGTAGACCTTGGTGCAAACGCCGCGCTTTTGCGGGCAGTTCTTAAGAGCAGGGCTCTTGCTCTTGTCGTGAGTGAGCTCACGAGGCTTGCGCACAAGCTGATTAATAGTGGGCATAGTGTCCGTATTTATAAAAACATCCGTACCGGTTTGTTCTCTCAATTGTGTGCCATGGGCACGCAAGTTTTGAAAAGAACCGGCAACAGACAATTGCTGGTGAAAAAAGTTTATTTCTTTTCTCAAGACCTCGTTCGGTGAATTTGACGGGCATAAAATACCCTTCCGCCGATCGACGATCTCGGAAAAGACCGTGATTGTCACCCTTTTTTCAAATAAAGTCAAGGCTCTACGTCCAATTTCTTGCATTTTTCCCCAGATTTTGTGTCGGCGATCTCCGGTTAACTTGATCATCCGTTCGTTTTTGCATTTGCTTTTCGCCGTCCGAGTCTTATCAAAAAGTTCGTGGATGCGTTTTGTCGCGTACAATGCCCGTGCACACAAACTTCCCTCTTTTTACTTTGACTCAGACTATGTTGCTCGATCGGTTTAAAGCGCGCATCGCCGCCGCTTATCAAGACAACGAATACCCCGTCGGACGCTATCAGGCGCAGCTGTGGGCTCAAACTCAGCCTCTCAAAGGTCTGCGCGTTTTGGACGCTACGCCCATTTTCCAAAATACGCTTTCAAAATATATTTCGCTGCTTGAAGCCGGAGCCGAGCTCCTCATCGGGCTTAGCGACGTCATGCCCAAAGATCCGGAAGTGGTCGACTGGCTCAAAATGCAGGGTGCTCGGGTCGTCACCCCGAAAGACGATTTCGGCGAGGTTGACCTGATTTTGGACTGTGCCGGCGCCTTTTCTCATCTGACACCCAAAATCGGCTACGTCGAGTTGACGCGCTCGGGGGTCTATCAATATGCAAATGCCGCCAAACCCGTGTTTATCGCCGACGGCGGACGCATCAAGCGCATCGAAACGTGTTTGGGCACCGGTGAAAGCTATTTCCGTGCGCTCACTCAGTTGGGCTATCAAAATTGGCATGGCAAATCCGTCGTGATTTTCGGTAGCGGCAAAGTCGGCACCGGTTTGATCACCTATGCGCACAAATACGGTTGTCGCGTGACCGTCGTCACCCGCCCCCAAGATTTGACCGCCACGGTGCGTGCGATTGCCCACACTGTCATTGATGCCGCCGACAGCCCTGCCATTCGTCAAGCCGTTTTGGCAGCCGACTTTGTCGTCACTGCCACCGGCGTTGCCGATGCGTTGGCGCAAACTTGTCCGGCCGAGGTCTTTATGCAATCCAAGGCCGTTGTCGCCAATATGGGCGTGGAAGACGAGTTCGGTGCGGCGCTGCCTGCCGAACGCGTGTTGGAAAACAAGCGCCCGGTCAACTTCATTCTCAAAGATCCCACGTTGATGAAATATATCGACGCCACAATGGCGCTTCACAACGCCGGCGCCGTCTGGTTGGTCGAGCATCCTCAAGCACAAGGCTTGATTGATCCGCCTGCCGAACTTGAAGCACACCTTTTGGACGTGTGCCGTCGCGACGGCACCATCGGTGACGAACTGCAATACATCTAAGGAATTTTTTATGTCTACCCTTTTGATTCGCAACGTCGAACTCAATCGCGTCAAAACCAACATCCTCGTCAAGGACGGCCGCTTTGCCGACTTAAACGCCTCCGCCGACACCGTCGCCGACGAAGTCTACGATGCGACCGACGAAGCCATCCTGCCAAGCTTTCACAACACGCACACGCATGCCGCCATGACGCTGTTGCGCGGCTATGCCGACGATATGGAGCTTTTTAAGTGGCTTAACGACCATGTCTGGCCCTTTGAAGCCAAAATGCAGCCGCAAGACATCTACGACGGGTCGCGTCTAGCCATTCTTGAAATGATTCGCACCGGTACGACTTTTTTCTGCGACATGTACTGGATGAGTGAAGAAACCGTCAAAGCCGTCGACGAAATGGGCGTTCGCGCCGCCATCGGGGTCACCGTCATGGATCCGATCGGCAAAGCGCGCAACGATGCCGGCTTGAAGTTGGTCGAAGACTTCGTGAGCAATTCCGGTCGCGTGACGCTGATTCCTGCGCCTCACGCCGTTTATACGGCTGGTCCCGAATTGTTGCAACGCTGTACGGAGCTTTCCCGCAAAAAAGATATTCCTCTGACGCTGCACGTGGCCGAAACCGAAAAAGAAGTGGCCGACTGCATCGCGCAATACGGCCTGAGCCCGGTGCGCTGGTTGGACAAGCTCGGCGTTTTAAACGACAAGACCGTAGTCGCACACTGCATTCATGTGGATGCCGAAGAAATCGACATTTTGAAAGAACGCGGCGTTGTGTTGGCCCACAACCCCTGCTCGAACATGAAGTTGGGCTCGGGCTTTTTCAAGTCTCAGGAACTGATTGACGCCGGCTGCCGCATCACGTTGGGCACCGACGGTGCGTGCTCCAACAACAACCTCGATATGCGCGAAGAAATGAAGTTTGCCGCCTTGATGGCCAAAGTGCGCTACACGCCCGAGACATTGCCCGCCGGCTTGGTATTGGATTGGGCGACGAAAAACGGGGCGCAAGCCTTCGGTTTAAAGAGCGGCACGATCGAAGTCGGCGCATTGGCCGACGCTGTCTTTGTCGACTTAAATAACGACCGTTTGGTTCCCAACTACAATCTGGTGAGCAACTGGGTGTACGCTGCCGACAGCTCGGCAATTTCGAGCACGATGTGCGACGGCAAATTCCTCATGCAAAAAGGCATTGTCGAAAACCAAGACGAAATTCTGGCCAAGGCGCGCGAAAGCGTCCGTCGCCTGACCGCCTAAAGCGCCGCGAACGCAGACAAAAACCGGTATGCCGAACGAAAAGCGGCATACCGGTTTTATTTGACTCCAAAACCGATCGTTGTGCGCAAGAAACGCTTGCGCGACAACTCCGATCAGAGTTTGGCCGTCTTGGGCTGATGATGTGCGGCGATCACGTCCAAGTCGCCTTCGTACTTCTTGATGCGAACCTGCGTGGAGTTGGCCACGTTGCCGCAAGAAAGCTTCGAAGCCGGAATGTCGATCGTCAGCACATTGTCGCAACCGTGCATGTCGAGCGTGCCTTCCTTGCCCGGATCCTTGGGACTGTACCAAGCACCGTGATGGATCACGACAGTATCGGGACGAATGCGCTCGGTCACGACCACACCTGCCAAAACCTTACCGCGACGGCTTTCGACCTGAGCAATGTCGCCGTTAACCAATCCCAACTTCTTGGCGGCTTCGGGGTGCATCCACACCAGTTCGCGCTCTTGGATGTTGACAAAGGTGTTCGAGGCGCTGCTGTCCAACTGGGAGTGCAAACGATAGCGGCTCTTGCTAGTGAGCAGCGCAAACGGATAGTCTTCTGCCACTTTGCCGCCGAGCCATTCCGTGGGTTCCATCCAGGTGGGATGCGCCGGGCAGTCGTCGTAGTGATAACTTTCGATCTTCTTCGAATAGATTTCGATCTTGCCGGATTCGGTGCCCAAAGGATTGACCACAGGATTACGGCGGAAGTCTCCCAAATAGTTGTAGTGACGGCTTTCATCGGTCACCGGGAAGAGCACGTAGCCGCGCTGCCAGAACTCTTCAAACGTCGGCATTTCCAAACCCTTGGCAGCCGCATCGTTCTTGGCCTGGTTATAAAACCGCGCAATCCAGCCCATTTCGTCGAGCCCTTCCGTGAAGTCCTGCTCAAAGCCCATCTTCTTGGAAAGTTCGCGATAAATCCAGAAGTCCGAATGCGATTCGTACTGCGGTTCGATCGCCTGTTGCATGGCCACATAACCCAAATTCGAGTACGAGCCGATCGAGGTGATGTCATTGCGTTCCAGCGACGTGCAAGCCGGCAGAACAATATCGGCAAAGCGCGCCGAAGCCGTCCACATCGTATCGCACACAATCGTCGTTTCCGGACGCTTCCAGGCCTTGATCAAACCGTTGGTGTCTTCCTGCTGGGCAAAGGGATTGCCGCCCGACCAGAACACCAGACGAATATCCGGATAAGTGATCTTCTTGCCGTTATAGTCGATAGTCTTGCCCGGATTCAGGAAGCATTCGGTAAAGCGTGCCAACGGAATCGTGGCCAACGAAGCGCCTTCCCAAGCCATCCCGGTGCTCTTGCCCTTGGGATTGGCGGAAATACCCGGCAGTGCCGGTGCTTCGGAAGTCGCCGCACCGCCGTTGGAATAGTGATACGAGAAGCCGAAACCGCCGCCCGGCAAGCCGATGTGACCGCACATGGCCGCCAACACCACCATCATCCAATGCACCTGTTCGCCGTACTGTGCGCGTTGGATACCCCAGCCGCCCATCAAAAGCGATCGGCGATCGGCCATCAAATGCGCCAAATTCTTGATGTCTTTTGCCGCCACGCCGCAAATTTTTTCGGCCCATTCGGGCGTCTTGGCCACGCCGTCCTTTTCACCTGTCAAGTAGGGTTTGAAGGCTTCGTAGCCAACGGTGTAACGCTTCAGGAACTTGGTATTGACCTTACCCGAAGCTTCGAGTTCATAGGCCATACCCAACATCATGGCAACGTCGGTGCCGGGCTTGGGTGCCAGCCACTTGCACTTGTCGCCGAAGTATTCGGCCGTATCGGGCTTTAACGGATTGACGGCAACGACTTCGATCCCCTTTTG
>JAUNOJ010000085.1 GCA_030531135.1 Sutterellaceae bacterium
ACAACCGTCGTCAGCGCGGGCTCTTTTATGCCATCGTCGACGAAGTCGACTCCATCTTGATCGACGAAGCGCGCACCCCGTTGATTATTTCGGGTGCCGCCGACGACAACACCGATCTGTATAAGCGCATCAACGAAATTCCGCCGTTGTTGCAGCGTCAGGCCGACGAAAAGGGCGACGGCGACTACTGGGTCGACGAAAAGGCGCATCAGGTCTACATTTCCGAACAGGGTCACGAACACTTGGAAAAGATTTTGGTCGAACGCGGTTTGATCAAAGACGGCACGAGCCTGTATTCGCCCCAAAATATTATTTTGATGCATCACTTAAACGCCTCTTTGCGTGCCCATTCGCTTTTCCATCGCGATCAGCAGTATGTGGTGCAAAACGGCGAAGTGGTCATCGTCGACGAATTTACCGGTCGTTTGATGCCGGGGCGTCGCTGGAGCGAAGGCTTGCATCAGGCCGTGGAAGCCAAGGAAGGCGTGGAAGTGCGTCAGGAAAACCAGACGATGGCTTCCATTACGTTCCAGAACTACTTCCGTATGTACAAGAAGCTGTCCGGTATGACGGGTACGGCCGATACCGAAGCTTACGAATTCCAGGATATTTACGGTCTGGAAACGGTGGTGATTCCCACCAACCGTCAGATGATTCGTCAGGATGCGCAGGACAAGGTCTTTAGAACCGAAAACGAAAAGTATGCCGCTATCGTGGCCGACATCAAAGAATGTCAGGCGCGCAAGCAGCCGGTTTTGGTGGGTACGACCTCGATTGAAAATTCCGAACGCATCTCTCAGATGCTTAACGCCGACGGGATCGCGCACAACGTTTTGAACGCCAAGCAGCACGACCGCGAAGCTCAGATCGTTTTGGAAGCCGGCCGTCCCGGTATGGTGACGATTGCCACCAACATGGCCGGTCGCGGTACCGACATCGTGTTGGGCGGCGGCATCAACAGCCACATCGACGAAATTCGCGCCGATGAAACTTTGAGCGAAGAAGAAAAGACGGCCAAGATCGATGCCTTGAAGGCCGATTGGCAAAAACTTCACGACGAAGTCGTCAAGGCCGGCGGTTTGCGCATCATCGGCAGCGAACGCCACGAGTCTCGCCGTATCGACAATCAGCTGCGCGGCCGTTCGGGCCGCCAGGGCGACCCGGGCAGCTCCGTCTTCTACTTGTCCATGGAAGATCAGCTGCTTCGCATCTTCGGCGGCGACAGAATGCGCGCCATTGCCGATCGCTTGAAGCTCGAAGACGGTGTGGCCATCGAATCCAAGATGCTCACCCGCATGATCGAAAGCGCACAGCGCAAGGTCGAAGGCCGCAACTACGACATTCGCAAGCAGTTGCTCGAATTCGACGACGTGCAAAACGATCAGCGTAAAGAAATTTACCGCTTGCGTAACGAAATCCTCGAAAGCCAGGACGTGGGCGAAATGCTCAACGGCTTGCGCGAAGGTTTCTTCACCGATTTGTTCCGCAGCCATGTTCCTGCCGATACGGTCGAAGAACAGTGGGATCTCGACGGCTTGATGCAGGCATTGCGCAACGACTGGGGGATCGACCTCGACTTCAAGGCCATGCTTGAGTCCGACGACAACATCACCGACGAAGACTTGCTCGCCAAGCTTTTGGAAACAGTCACCGCCATTCAGACTTCCAAGGAAGAGTTGGTCGGTCACGAATCGTGGGTGGGCTTCGGTCGTCACGTTTTGCTTCAGGTGCTTGATACCACGTGGCGTCAGCACATCACGGCGTTGGATGCATTGCGTCAGGGCATTTACCTGCGCGGCTACGCACAAAAGCAGCCCAAGCAGGAATACAAGCGCGAAGCTTTCGCCATGTTCGAAACGCTTTTGGATACCGTGCGCGAAGGCGTTTGCCGCGTCATGATGCACGTTCAGATCCAGATGCCCGAAGAAGCTCAGCAAGCCGCTCAGGCTGCTCAGCAGGCTGCCGAAACTCGTGTGGAAAATGCTCAGCCTCAGCACGAAGAAGCCGAAGGCTTGAACTTTGCCCATGTCGGGCGCAACGACCCGTGCCCGTGCGGTTCCGGCAAGAAGTTCAAGGACTGCCACGGCAAGCTGAAGTAATCGGCTGACGTCGAACGATAATCCCGCTCGCAAAATTTTTTCGAGCGGGATTTTTTTCGAATTTTGTTGACGATACGCAATCGGCGTTTGCCCTGTTTCTCAAGAGAAAATTTGTTGAGCGGGGCATAATTTTCGGACACTTGCCCATCAGCGGCAAAAATCAAAAAAACAGAAGAAAAGAAAGGAGTCAAATTCATGTCGGTGAATCTCTCGGCACCCGATCCTCGTACGATTTTCCCCGTGGACGGGGTAGAACTTGGCATTGCACAGGCTGCCATTCGCAAACAGGGGCGCAAAGACCTGTTGGTGATGAAGTTTTGCGAAGGAACCCAAGCGGCAGGCGTCTTTACCCAAAACCGTTTTGCCGCTGCGCCCGTGCAGGTGTGTCGCGCGCATCAAGCGTTGACGAAAAACTTGCGCGGCATTGTGGTCAATACCGGCATTGCCAACGCAGGCACGGGCGAATTGGGTTTGAAAAACGCCAATATGACCTGCGCGACTGTCGCCACCGAACTCGGTTGCTCTGCCGAAGAAGTGCTCGTGTTTTCTACGGGCGTCATCATGGAACATCTGCCCATGGACCGTCTGTTGGCAGGAATTCCCGTAGCCGTCAAAAACTTGGCGTCTGATAACTGGATCGATGCCGCTCAGGCCATCATGACGACCGATACGGTGCACAAGGCCTTTTCCACCAAGGCAGCGGTCGGAGACGATCGCATTACGGTCACGGGCATCAGCAAAGGTTCGGGCATGATTGAGCCGCGTATGGCCACGATGTTGGGCTTTATCGTGACGGATGCCGCCGTGGCCGGCGACGTTCTGAGCGTCTTGGTCAAGCGCGTGGCCGATGCAAGCTTTAACCGCATTACGGTCGACGGCGATACGAGCACCAACGACAGCTTCATCATTGCCGCTACGGGCAAAAACGGTATGGCGCCGATCGCATCCTTGGACGATCCTCGCTTGGAAGCTTTGACCGCCGCTTTGACGAGCGTGGCCCAGCACTTGTCGCAGTCGATGATTCGCGACGGCGAGGGTGCTACGAAATTCATCACGATTCACGTCGAAGAAGCGCAAAGCCGCGAAGAAGCCCTGAAGGTTTGCTACGCCGTGGCGCATTCGCCTTTGGTGAAAACGGCATTTTTTGCTTCCGATCCCAACCTCGGCCGTATCTTGGCCGCCGTGGGCAACAGCCGCGTCGACGACTTGGACAGCAATAAGGTGGGCTTGTGGTTGGACGATGTGGAAGTCGCTCGCTTAGGCGGTCGTGCGCCCGATTACAAGGAAGAAGACGGCGTGCGCGTCATGGCCAAGCCCGAAATTACGGTGCGTATCACCTTGGGTCGAGGCACCGAGAAAGAAACCGTTTGGACCACGGACTTGTCGCACGATTATGTGACGATCAACGCCGACTACCGTAGCTAACCCAAAAAAGAGAAAAAGCGCATGACCCCCGAAACCGAAAAGCTCTTTGCCGAAGTTTTGAGCCGTTTAAACGACTTGTTGCCCGAACCCGTCGAACGTTTTGACTGGAGCAAGCCCGCCTACCGTTGGTTGCGTCGCAAATGTTTGGGCACCGATGTCGGCAGGCTTGAAGCCGTCTCCAAATTCGCCGAAGTGGATTTAGATATGTTGCAACATATCGATCGCCAAAAAGCGCTTTTGGTGCAAAACACCGAAGCTTTCGTTCGGGGGTTGCCGGCTAACAACGTGCTGTTAACCGGCGCGCGCGGCACGGGCAAAAGCTCTTTGATTCGCGGTTGCCTCACGCGCTACTACAACCAGGGCTTGCGCTTGATCGAGGTGGGAAAAGAAGACTTGTGCGACCTTTCCGACATCGTGCGCACGATTGCTGCTCGCCCCGAGCGCTTTATTCTGTTTTGCGACGACCTTTCCTTTGAGTTGGCCGAAGGCGGCTACAAGGCTTTGAAAGCCGCTTTGGACGGCTCGGTGGCTGCGGGCGGCGAAAATTTGATTGTGTACGCCACGAGTAACCGCCGCCATTTGATGCCGGAACCTGCCAGCGACAACTTGTCTGCGAAGTTGGACGAAAACGGCGACTTGCATCCCGGAGAAGTCCTGGAAGAAAAGTTGTCGTTGGCCGAGCGATTCGGCTTGTGGCTGAGTTTTTATCCCTTCACGCAAAACGAGTACCTGCGCGTGATCGACGGTGCGCTCGAAGCTTTGGGCGTTGCCGACTCGACGCAAACAAGCGAAGCGCTGCGTCTGGAAGCTTTGCAGTTTGCCATTGAGCGCGGCGGCAGAAGCGGGCGCGTGGGCACGCAGTTTGCCAAGATGGTGGCAGGACGCACGGCTTTGGAAAGCTTGAAATGACGCAGGGCAAAACCGCACCCGACGGCCGCGCGGTGGTCGAGGTGGCCTTGGGCGTTCTCGTCGATCGTCAAAACGGGCTTTACCTGATGGGCTCGCGCCCGCAAGGCAAGCCCTATGCCGGCTACTGGGAGTTTCCGGGCGGCAAGGTCGAACCGGGAGAAAGTTGTATCGAAGCTTTAAAGCGCGAATTTGTCGAAGAGCTCGGCATTGAACTTGCCGACATCACGCCTTGGTTTGTGTTGGAACACGCCTATGAGCACGCCTACGTGCGGTTGCATTACTTTCGCGTGTGGAGCTGGAAGGGCAACTTGACGGCACGAGAAAACCAATCTTTCGGTTGGTTCAAAGTGGGGGAAGTCGATTCAAGTTTGAAGATGCTTCCGATGAACGCCTTGGTCGTCGAGCGTATGGCCGTTCCTCAAGTGTTGGCTGCCGTCGACGATCCCGAAGCGTTTGAAAGTGACGGGGCAATTGAAAAGGTCGGCGGACTATTGCTTTTACCCGAAAGAAAGCGCGACGGCGCGTTCGTTGTAAATCTCAAGCGCTTGGCGCAAAAACTCGGCATCGGTGTCTATACTTGCGAGACTTATATCGCAACGTCGGAAGCATCGGCAAGAGACGAAATGCAAGATGCGCTTTTTGGCGTTGTCCGTCAGGACGATGCGGATGCGATTTTGCAAGCGCAAATTCAGCGATTGCCGCTTGTCGTCGAAGCCGAGCCCCAAGAACTTGAGCAATGGGTTGCCAAAGGCGCGCACGGCGTTTTCGTGCGGCTGTAGAAAAGGAAAATCAAGATGAAGGTCAAATGCCCGACATGCCGCAAAGAGCATGAGTACGATGTCAAAAGCCCGTGGCGTCCGTTTTGTTGCGAGCGCTGCAAATTGATCGATTTGGGGCAGTGGGCAAGCGGCTCCTACGTGATCGAAGGCGTGCCCGGGACGGCTGATCCCGACCTTTTGGTCGAGCAGCTCGAAAAGATGCAGGCCGAAGAGCAAGAGTTGGCGCAGGGCAAGCGTCGTCGTTAAGTCGACCGATTCGATTTCGACAAATACAAACGGCACTCGGAAAACACCAAGTGCCGTTTATCGTTATGGCCAATTGTCGGAGCTTTACAGGCCGCCCGCAGCCATTCTGAGATAGAACTCGTGCAAGCCCTTGATCTTTTCTTCCAAAGATTCCATAGAGCCCGAGTTGTCGATCAAGTCGTCGGCGGCCGCAATGCGCTTACCGCGGGAAATTTGCGTATCCATAATGGCGCGCGCCTGTTCTTCGCCCAAGTGGCGATGGTAAACCAAGCGGTTGATCTGTTCATCTTCGCTCACGTCGATGACGAGCAAGCGCTTGCAGGCATCGGCCCAGCGGCCGGATTCAAGCAACAGCGGCACCGAGAGAATCACGTAGGGTGCCTTGATGATTTTGAGCTGCTCGAAAATTTCGCGCTTAATCATCGGGTGCAGAATGTTTTCCAGCTTTTCTTTCGCCTTGGGGTCGGAGAAGATGATTTCGCGCATCAAGTCGCGTTTCATGCCTTGCGCACCGATCATGTCGGCGCCGAACTCCAAAGCAATTTGCGGCAGTGCCTTGCCTTGGTGACCGGTCAATTCACGGGAAATTTCATCGGCATCCACCACAGGAACGCCCAACTTGCGGAAGATGTCGGTTACCGTCGTTTTACCGCAGGCGATGCCGCCCGTCAAACCAATGATCATCGTCATATATTTCTTCCTTTTTCCCCGTGTGAGGAACGTACTGGATTGCGTGAATCCCAATTTTGTGGCTTTGCTGTTACTTTCATTGTAACCGCGAACGCGTATTTGTGTTGTGATTTTTTTGTCATCTGCGCAAAATCGGCGTTTACCCCACCGAGAGCAAATTGTCGACGAAAAACAAAACTGTGGAAACGGTGCCCAATGCGGCAGCAGCCATTGTCGATCTGGTCCAATTGTGAACCGTATCCATGACAACAGCGTTGTCTTTTCGAGCCGATTGCAAAATTTTGTCGAGTTCGGTTATCCAAATCGTCTTGGCGGCGCACGCGCCTTTGTTGCGCGCCAAATCGACTTTTTGTGCATAAAACTTCGTGACTTTTTTCATCGGCCTGCCGCGGTAGGCAAACGCGGCGCCGAGAAAGTTGACGATCGACCACAGAGAAGCAACGCACAGACCGGCGCCGAAGATCGGGCGCAAACCGTCCAAGTCGGAAAGACGAAGGTCGGCCAAGCTCAAAACCGAGCAAAGACCGGTCACGACAAAGGCATTGACCCACAAACAAGTTTTGTATGCGCTCATTTGGATGTTGTCGATATCGATCAACAACTGTTTGTGTTCGTCGAACGCTTGTTTGAGCGTGATGTTGAGGAATTCGTTGTAAGCAGCGTCGTGCCGGATTTCGGTTTTCAAATCCGTCATATCTCGCCCCTTGAATGTGACGTCAATTGGCAAAAAATTCCGAATGAATACACAGCCCGATTCTACCGACTTAAAACAAAAAGTCATCCGGCATCGGGAAAAAAACGGCGCACCGTCAGCAACGAAGAAATGGCGAGCCTTGAGAGCTGGCCCGGTTATAACACTCGAGTTTGAGAGAGTTTTCGATCGAGTGGGACGAGTGACGCAAAACAGGAAACGGTGAGCGAGGATTTTTCGGACGGAGGTGGGAAATGAAAAAAGGAGACAACTGACGTCGTCTCCTTTTTGAATTCTGGTCGGGGTGAGAGGATTCGAACCTCCGACTCCTACGTCCCGAACGTAGTAC
>JAUNOJ010000086.1 GCA_030531135.1 Sutterellaceae bacterium
GCGATCGGCGCGCCCCAAATGCATGAAAGTTCCGGGCTCGGGCAAAGGTTCGATTCTGTCGGGCGTCACTTCCCAATCGTCGGTGCCCAACTGCGGACTCTTGATGACAAGAAGACCGTCTTCGCACTTCCACTGCACGCTAGGCAGTGCATGCCACTGCAAATCCGTGATCGAGCCGTCTTCGGCAATCTTTCTTTGTCGAATGGCAATGCCGCCCGACTCGGAACTGCCGAGCAACTCTTGGGGCGAAAGCCCCGTCAACTCGATGGTGCGTCGCAACCCCTCTTCGGACAACGGACCTCCCGACGAGTAAATGCTTTGCAGACGTCCGCGTACCTTAACCCAATCGGGGTGATCGGGCAAACGCTTCAAATGCGCAGGGCTCGAAACCCAAGAGCAAGCTTTTTCCTGCGAAGCCAAACGAATCACTTCTTCGGGAGCCGTAATGCGCGTGTGCCACGTACGGCGTCCCGAGGCCAAAGGCCACATCAGAAAAAAAAGCAAACCGTAGATATGCTGTTGGCTGACCGTCGAAAGCACCAAACCGCGAGGATCGATTCCGAGCCCCGACTGTCGTTTTTCAATACTTTCGACTTCGATAAACAGTTGACGCAATTTCTTCACAATCAACGAAGGCTGTCCGGTCGAACCCGAGGTAAAAAGCTCGATCAATTTGGCCTGATCGTCAAAGATATCGCGACACGGCTCGTTTGTCGGCTCGGCAACAACAAAGCGCATGGCGCACTCGGCAGAAAACTCCCCGGCACAGGCATCGACGAGGCCGTCGGCCAATCTGTCGCTAGTCGTCTTGGTTGTGTCGGCAGGCAAAACGGCAACGACGCCTGCCGCTAAGGCCCCCAGAAGCGCGGCAGCCGAATCGAATATTTCCGAAAAATAAATCGCAACACGACGCACTCGAGCCTTTTGAAAAGCCTTCTTCCAGCTGTTGACGGCTACGGCCAGTTCGCCGAAGGTTCTCGTCTGGTTCTTGCACACGCACCACTCGAGTTCGTCGAGCTCGGGGCGAGTTAAAACTTCAGAAAAATACACGTAGTTTGCAGAGGTCATTTCCGCTGTCCTTGACGGCGTTTTTCAACAATCAAACGCACACAATATTCAAGAGCAAACATCAAGCCGATCAATCCGTAAGAAATCAGGCCGTTATATAGCGCCCACCAATCGTGACTGCGAAAAAGGGCGCTGTCGGCGGCTATCAGGCCGTTTGCAAAGAAAAACAAGCACCAAGCAACCGTCGCCTTTCGGCAATATTGCACGGCAAAATCGGGCAAATCGGGGTAACGCAACCGAGCAAAGCGCTCGCAAGCAGGCACACTTGCCAAAGAACCCGCAAAGAAAGCCAACCAAGCCGCATTCATCACGACCGGATAAAACTTCACCGGCAAAAAGCTCTCGGCAAACGCCGTGGCTCCCGCCAAAATAAGCGCGGCAATTGCCGTGACAAGCGTCATCTTCGTTTTTTTCGTACACGCCTGCAGAATTGCCGCCGCAGATAAAAGTACGGCAATCCAAGCCGGCTCGCCGCGGTTGATGCACAACCACACGACAAACGGATACAACGCAAAGAAAACGGCAAATGCCACACGTGCAATCATGTGCTCTGTCTTTGTCGCTTGACAAAGCCCTTACTGGGCAGGCTCGTTAATCAGTTGCGCCAAAGTCTTGGTCAAATCGCCCACGGTGCGCACCGCCTTAAAGTCTGCCGGCGTGATGCGACGCTTGCCGATGAAGGGCTGAAGTTTGACCATCAAATCGACGGCATCGATCGAATCGATATCCAAGTCGTCGTAAATCTTGGCTTCGGGCGTGACGGCGGCTTCGTCGATTTCGAAGGTTTCTACAAGGATCTTTTTGAGTTCGTCAAAAATTTGCTGTTCGGTCACCATAATTTTCTTTTCCGAATGAATTCAAAACAAGACAATGTTCGTTCGACACCTTAGGCGCGGTTGGCATCCACAAATTCAGCCAAAGCGGCAAGGCTGGCGAAGTACTTTTTGTTGTCTTCGTTTTCTGCCGAAAGGGTAATGCCGTACTTCTTTTTCAAAGCCAAACCCAATTCCAAAGCATCGATAGAATCAAGCCCCAGCCCGTCGTTAAAAAGCGGTGCTTCGCGATCGATATCTTCGGGCGAAACATCTTCGAGATTCAAAGACGCGATGATGAGTTCCTTTAGCTCATTTTCAAGTGCGATATTGCTCATAATGATTCCGTTTTTTATCTATTTGTAAAAGAAGGGAAAAGAACGTTAAACATGTATTGTGTCAGATGTCGTACGGCAATCGGTCTTCCAAGCGTACGTTCATCCTCCAAAAACGGTCCGATGTCGATTTCATCCAACACTTCAACCGTAATATGCATTCTGCGCTTGGGGATCGTATACCATGCAACCCCCTTCATCAATGCCGGCGGCTCGCAAGTGATTCTTACCGGCGTAATGTTGCATCGAGCCGATAGCGCAACGGCTGCTGCTCCGTGCTGCAGTTTGGACTTCACGCCGGGCTTGGTTCGGGTGCCTTCGGGAAAAATCAACAGCGTATCCCCTTTACGAAGACTTTCGACACAATCGTCAATCAACGCCGGCCCGTGATCGTTGGTGATGTAACCCGATGTCGAAATGGGGCCTCGCATGGCGCCCGATTCCATCAACGCCGCCTTGACAATACAGTTGGCATTGCGAATTTGCGAAATCAGAATCACGACGTCGATCAAAGTCGGGTGCGACGGGCAGATGAGCCTGCCCGAATCTTTCAGTCTTTCGCCGTGAATCACCGTCAAATCCATGGCACGCAAAAAGCGCATGGTTCCGATAAAGCAGGCAAAGCTCAACTGCACGATGCGACGCGCCATCAACTCTTTTTTTCGTTGATCGTTGCGAAACCAAAAAGCCAAAACCGGACTCACGGTACAGCGATAGACCACACCCATCGTAAAAAAGAGGGCAAAGCCGAACCCCGTTGCCAGCGTTCGATAAGCGCGTTCCAATTTATCCGTTAACGTACCCATCGATAACCTCGTGACGAATAATCGGTATGCACGCGTGAGGTCATCTTCCCTAATAAAAAAAACAAGTCTGCCGGACAGTTTCGGCATTGCACCTCATCGACATCGGCCTGTGTTTCTCCAAGAACATCCAATGCAAAGCTGCCTTCGGCGCTTTCGGGATCGGACATCAACCGCATTGCCCAGGCAAACATTCTTGACGGAGCACTATAACGATGCTCTCTCGTTTGCCACAGCTCGGGTAACGGCTCGTCGTATCGAAGCAAAATCACCGAACGTGCGCCGGCAGCCAACCTCGCCGCACATTGAACGAGCGCGGCTTCCGTCGTTAAGGTTCCGGCTGTGACGGCGGGACCCGCCGCATGATTTTTCTGCCAAATGGAAGCGATCCCGGCAATGGCGTTATGAACGCTTGAAGAAAAGCCGGCAGGACTCATGGCTTGGGGATCGGCAGCCACATCGCCAACCAGTTGTGCAGTACGACCGATTTCACCCCAAGACGATGCGTAGACCACCGACTCTTCGGCCTCGGGCGAGATTTGCGCCAAAGCCGTTAAGGCCAAACGGCCCAAAGCCGTCATTCTGCGTCGCACCATCACGGGAACTGGACAAGGCGGCACAACTTCGGACTCGGGCAAAAGATCGGTCTCAATCACCTTACTCCAATCGTCGGCCGAAGTGACGCCCGGCATCAAAGCCACTAAGTTGCTGTAGTAAAACCGCATGTCTTAGTCCTTGATTCGACAGACAAACAAGGTATGCGAAACACCTAGGCGATCCGAGGCACTCTCCACCTCCAAACCTGCACGCTCAAAAATACGTCGCAATTCGACTTCCGAGAAGAAACGCGAGTTGCCGTTGGCCATCGCCGTAAAGTACAACGAAGTGCTCAAAAGGCTCAACGACGCCGCCTCGTGCTTTTGACGATCCCACAGACATTCCAAAACGGCAAAATGACCCTTTTCGGCCAAATAGGGCTTCAGACGCGTCAAAATGCTCACCGCTTCGTCTTCGCTGAAGCAATCCAAAAACTGACTCATCCAAATCACATCAGCCTTTTTGTCCGTTACGGGCCTAGCCGTCACATCGAGCCAATTAACAGGCGCCGTATCAAAGCGGCTTCTCACGGCATTGAGCTCTTCGTTGGCTTGCGCCAAAGCGCATTGCTGCGGCAAATCGACGATCACGACTTCAAGCTCGGGCATGACGTTTAAGCAAACGCCGGCAAACTTGCCCGTGTTGCCACCCACGTCAAAAAGCACAGTCGGCTTAAGATTGGCCGACAACCACTTGGCACACGCCGCAAAAGCCACGTCCGAGTAAAAGTGATCGAACCCGAACCAGCTACTCTTTGCCGGCTCCGGCAAAGAGGAAAGCGCCGGATAAATCGTCTTCCACGGCCCCAATTCGGCAAGCCCGGCCGGACGTCCCTCTTTTAAAGCCACATCCAAATGCGCCAAGCCCTTGTAGCAAACGTCGGCCGTAAAGTCCATATTGACCGAAGTCATGGGATCGTAGAGCAAGCATTCGCCCGTTTTCGTGATCGCAAAGCCGTCTTGAGGCGAGCCGCTTAAAACATCGACATTGGCCAGCAACTCGCAAACCACCTGCACGGCATACGGAGTCAAGCCGCATTTTTGAGCGCATTCGCAAAAAGTCAACGGCTTGTCGCTTTCGGAAAACGCCTTCAAAATTCCCAAACGCTTGGCCGCCAACGTTGCCTGAAACACAAAAGGTGCAAAAGCGATGCGTTGCGCCTGCAACAGTGCCTGAATGATCGAATCGTTTTCTTGCCGTTTACGCAAAGTCATGGTTCTCACCCGTTAATCCTGCCATCGTTTGAAAATCAACGACGTATTGATACCGCCGAATGCGAAATTGTTGCTCATGATGAAATCGGTTTGAATATCGCGCTGCGCTCCCATAATGTAATCCAAAGGCGCACAATCCTCGGCCGGTTCCGTCAAATTCAAATTGGGCGCAAACCACCCTTCACGCATCATTTGGATGCTCATCCAGGCTTCGAGTGCGCCGCATGCCCCAAGCGTATGCCCCATGTAGCTTTTCAGGGTCGAAACCGGCACTCGATTTCCGAACACCTCATAGGTCGCCGCACTTTCGGCCGCATCCCCTCTGTCGGTTGCCGTACCGTGTGCATTCACATAGCCGATGTCTTCGGGTTTTAATCCCGCGTCTTCCAGAGACATACGCATGCACTGCGCCATCATCTCGGACTGAGGGCTCGTAATGTGTGCACCGTCGGAATTATTGGCAAAGCCTACGACTTCGGCATAGATCTTGGCGCCGCGTGCTTTGGCGTGCTCCAACTCTTCCAAAATCAAAGCACCGCCCCCTTCGCCGATCACCAAACCGTCGCGCTTGGCGTCAAACGGTCTGGGCGTTTGTTCGGGCATCTCGTTAAATTCCGTACTCGTGGCAAAAAGCGTATCGAAAATGGCCGCGTCGCTCGCATCCAACTCTTCGCTGCCGCCGGCCACCATCACCGTTTGCTTGCCGTAACGAATCGCCTCATATGCAAAGCCGATGCCTTGAGAGCCCGATGTGCAAGCCGAGCTCGTCGGAATGATGCGCCCCTTGAGCTTAAAGAAAATGCCGATATTGACGGCCGCCGTATGCGACATCATGCGCACGTACGTATTGGCGTTCATGCCCATCATGGTGTTGTTGAGAATAAGACCTGCCACATCTACGATGGCCGAAGGTGTTCCGGCCGAGGAGCCGTAGGAAACGCCCACGGCACCGCTTGATAGAAAGTCTTGATCGTCAAGCAGACCCGCGTCTTCAAGCGCGATTTCCGCCGAACGTACGCCGAGAATCCCGACTCGCCCCATCGAGCGCGTGTTTTTTCTGCAATAACGCACCTTATCCAACTCAAAGGGAGCAGCCGGACACGCCACCTTGGTACGCAAACCCGCAATTTCATCCCATTTATCCATGGCCTGCACGGCGTTGGTACAACTCCTGAGTTTTGCAGCAACCGATTCCCAATCGTTGCCCAAAGGAGAAATGGCCCCAAAACCGGTCACAACGACTCGACGCTCTTTCACGAAAGACCTCCTGAAATTTCAATGACTTGTCGGGTAATGTAGCCGGCCTTGGGCGACATTAAAAACGTGACGGCTCCGGCCACTTCTTCGGCTGTACCGGCACGCTTCATCGGAATGAAGGGCATAGCACGTTCCATGATTTCTTCATCGACCATATCGGTTTGAATCAACCCCGGCGCAATGGCATTGACGGTAATGGCGCGCAAAGCCAACTCAAGCGCCAACGCTTTCACCGCGCCGATCAAACCGGCCTTGGCTGCCGAATAATTTACTTGTCCGCGATTGCCCATCACGCCCGAAACCGAACTCATGGCGATAATGCGACCGGGCTTGCGGCGGCGCACCATCGGCATGACTAACGGTTGCACAACGTTATAAAAGCTGCCCAAATCGGTCTGAATCACACGATCCCAATCTTCGGGCGGCATGGCTGCAAATGTGCCGTCGGCACTGATGCCGGCATTGCAAACCACCCCGTAATAGGTGCCGAACGTTTCGATATCCTCTGCCAAAACACGACCGGCTTGCTCTCTGTCGGCCACATCAAAAACCAATGCACGGCAATCCCTGTCAACGACTTGGATTTCCGCCAAGGTTTTCTCCAATGCCGCAGACGCTTTTCGTCCGTGAATCACCACGGTATAGCCGGCATTGACCAAATCAAGCGCAACAGCTCGACCGATACCGCGTGACGAGCCTGTCACCAAAACGGTTAGTTTTTCCATATCGCTAAATCATCAGGTTCATAAACTGTGAGATTGGCCGTGGCCACGACGTTTCCGTTCATCTCGGCCCGACATTCGAATTGACTCGGTAAGCCTTCTTGCCCGAAAAAGACGCAATCGGCCTTCACGTCGACGATATCGCCTTCGTGCAAAAAGCCCACGCTTGTTTCAAAACGTCTTGTTCCGAGTAAAAAGCCGATTTTGGGCGAATTGCCCTGACTGCGGTTCTTCAGCCCGGCAAAAACGCCGATCGTTTGGGCCATCAACTCAATCAAGAGCCAACTGCCGAAGCGCCCGTCGGGCATTCGGAACAATCGACAGT
>JAUNOJ010000087.1 GCA_030531135.1 Sutterellaceae bacterium
GCCAACGTCCCTGCTTGACCAAAAGATTGAAGTCCACCGGGCAGTTGTGCAACGGGCAGCTTCTGGAACAAAACGGCGTCGCACAATGCAGACAACGCAAAGACTGCTGATGCACTTCTTCGTCGCTCAAACCGGTCGTAAAGTCGCCGAAATGCTTGATACGCTCGGCCACAGACTGATGCTTAAACTCAATACGAGCCAACCCCTGCATCTGTTTCGTCATTTTTTATTCTCCCTTTGACTGTGCAGCGGCTTGCAAAGCTGCTTTGTACTGCAACGGCA
Source organism: Sutterellaceae bacterium (assembly GCA_030531135.1). Classification (GTDB taxonomy): domain Bacteria; phylum Pseudomonadota; class Gammaproteobacteria; order Burkholderiales; family Burkholderiaceae_F; genus Duodenibacillus. The sequence goes on from JAUNOJ010000087.1 coordinate 283, forward strand.
TCACCTTCACAAAACGCGCTCTGGAACTGACCCAGTGCTCAAGGAGCTTGGTAGCCAAAACAGAACCCGTCAGTCTTGCGTGATCGGCAATTAAAGTTTTCAAAAGTTCTTCGTCGGTTTGTCCGCGATGCCACGTTTCGGGCGAAGACATTCTGGCTTGTTCCTGAGCACTCACAACGCGCTCCAACGCCACCATGGACGTATTGCAGTTGGCCTCGAAATCGCCGTTTTCGTCAAACACGAAAGCCACGCCGCCCGACATGCCGGAAGCGAAATTGCGGCCGGTCTTGCCGAGCACGACAACCGTACCGCCCGTCATGTATTCGCAACCGTGATCGCCCACACCTTCGACAACGGCACTTGCCCCCGACAAGCGCACGGCAAAACGTTCGCCCACCACACCGTTGAAATAGGCCTCGCCGCTCGTTGCCCCATACAAAGTCGTATTGCCGGCAATAATGTTTTGCGATGCTTCGCCGTGGAATTCGTCATCAGTTCTCAACACGATTCGACCGCCCGAAAGTCCCTTGCCGACATAGTCGTTGGCCTGTCCCGTCAAAGTCATCGTCATTCCGTTGACGGCAAAGGCGCCGAAAGACTGTCCTGCCGTGCCGACGAAATCCAGCTGTACGGTATCCTGCGGCAAACCTTGGGCCCCGTAGCGACTGACGATGGCGTGAGCAATCATGGTTCCCACCGTACGATTGACGTTGCGAATCGCACTTTGGACATGCACCTTTTGAGCGTGCTCGATCGCAGGCATCACCTCGGACATCAACGCCGCATCCAAGCTCTTTTCCAAAAGATGGTTCTGAGCCGCGCTGTGTCGCATCAAATCGGGCGCGACATCGGGACGGTACAAAACGCGCGAAAGATCGACGCCTTGTGCTTTCCAGTTGTCGAGATCCGTTCTTTGTGCCAACAGGTCGCTACGTCCGATCAAATCCTCAAACTTGGCAATGCCCAAAGAGGCCATGATTTCACGCACTTCCTCGGCCACAAAGAAGAAGTAGTTCACAACGCTCGAAGGCTTGCCCTTAAAGCGCTTTCTCAATTCCGGATCTTGTGTGGCAATGCCGACCGGACAGGTGTTGAGATGACACTGACGCATCATCAAGCAACCTTCCACAACCAGGGGTGCGGTTGCAAAACCGAATTCGTCGGCGCCCAACAATGCGCCGATCACAACGTCTCGGCCGGTCTTGATCTGTCCATCGACCTGAACGACGACGCGATCGCGCAAACGGTTGAGAACCAAGGTTTGTTGCGTTTCGCTCAAACCTAATTCCCAGGCACTGCCGGCATGCTTGACCGACGAAATGGGACTTGCACCCGTACCACCGTCGTGACCGGCAATTACGATATGGTCGGCCTTGGCTTTGGCAACACCGGCCGCCACCGTACCCACACCGTTTTCGCTCACGAGCTTCACTGAAATATCCGCATTTTTATTGGCGTTTTTCAGATCGTGAATGAGCTGTGCCAAATCTTCGATCGAGTAAATGTCATGGTGCGGAGGCGGCGAAATCAACCCCACGCCCGGAACCGAGTAACGCAACTCGGCGATGTATTCGCTGACTTTGTGACCGGGCAACTGACCGCCTTCGCCGGGCTTGGCACCTTGCGCCATTTTGATCTGAATCTGATCGGCACTGGCCAAGTACTGGGCCGTGACGCCGAAGCGGCCGCTGGCCACCTGCTTGATACGGGAACGCAAGCTGTCGCCGTCGTCAAGTTCCACATCGGCAACGATTCTGTCCTTACCCAAAATATCGGCAAGCTTCATACCCTTTTTGACAACCGACTTGCCTTTTGCCAGCTCTTCGACATAACGACGCGGATCTTCACCGCCTTCGCCGGTGTTGCTCTTGCCGCCGATGCGGTTCATGGCCACAGCCAATGTGGCGTGCGCTTCGGCCGAAATCGATCCCATACTCATGGCGCCGGTGGCAAATCGACGCACGATTTCCTTGGCGGGCTCGACCTCGTCGATAGAAATCGGCTGACAATTCTCGGTCTTGAAGCGCAACAGACCGCGCAACGTCATCTGACGCTTACTCTGATTGTTGATGATTTCGGCATATTCGCGATAGGTTTGATAATTCTTTTCGCGGGAAGCGCGCTGCAATTTCACGATCGCCTCGGGCGTCCACATATGTTCTTCGCCCTGCGCTCTCCAGGCATAGTCGCCGCCGACCGGCAAAGGTTCGACCTCGCCGCGATTGATGCCGTAAGCGTGTGCATGAACGTTGACGGCTTCTTGCATGATTTCAAAGAGCCCCACGCCTTCGACCTTGGTCGGCGTACCGTGGAAATAGCGATCCACAAATTCGCTCTTTAAGCCCACGGCTTCGAAAATGCGCGCACCGCGATAACTCATCAGGGTCGAAATGCCCATTTTGGCCATCACCTTCGTCAAGCCCTTGCCGACGGCCTTGACGTAGTGCGCTACCGCTTCGTCGCCCGAAATCCCGTTTTTAGGTGCCAAAGCGCGCAAAGTGGCCAGTGCCAAGTACGGACAAACGGCTTCGGCGCCAAAACCCATCAACAGAGCAAAATCGTGCGTTTGCGTCACAGCGCCGGAATTGACCACCAAACCGACGTTGGTGCGAAGGCCTTCGGCAATGAGATGCTGATGTAGTGCCGAAACGGCCAGCAAAACGGGAATGGCTACGCGATCACGACCGACAGCCGCATCGCTGACGATCAGGATGTTAAAGCCCGAATGAACCGCATCGACGGCCTGGGCGCAGAGACTGGCCAACTGCGCTTCCACACCTTCGCTCCCCCACGCAGACGGATACGTGATATCGATCGTACGGCTCTTGAATTTACCGTCGGTAAAGTCGGCGATATGCTCGAGTTTGTCCATGTCTTGTTCGACAAGAACCGGCTGCAACACTTCCAATCGTCTCGGAGGATTGACGTTGTTAACGTCAAGCAAATTGGGCTTGGGACCTATAAAGCTCATCAGGCTTGTCACCAACTCTTCGCGAATCGGATCGATCGGCGGGTTGGTCACCTGCGCAAACAACTGCTTGAAGTAAAGGAAAAACGACTTGTTTTTACGAGAAAGCACCGGCAATGCGGCATCGTTACCCATACTGCCGATTGCTTCCTGACCATTGACGGCCATCGGCAACATCACGACCTCGATGTCTTCCTTGGTCATGCCGAAAGCTTTTTGTATCTCTTCGAGGCGTTCGGCATCCCACAGCTCGACCTTGTCGTTGTCCTGAATGTCGCTGCCAAGATCGGACAGTCTCAAATTCAAGCGTTCCACCCATTCGCGATAGGGTTTGGCCAATGCGACCTGATTTTTAAGTTCGATATCGTCAATGATTCGACCCTGTACGGTATCGATCAAAAGCATCTTACCGGGCTCGATGCGCCACTTGCGACGAATGTGACTTTCGGGAATCGGCAAAACGCCGACTTCGGACGCCAAAATCACCGTGTCGTCGTCGGTTTCGATATAGCGAGCCGGTCGCAAGCCGTTTCGATCCAAGGTCGCACCGATCTGTACGCCGTTGGTAAAAACAATCGCCGCCGGGCCGTCCCAGGCCTCCATCATCGGTGCATGATAAGCGTAAAACGCTTGTCGATCGGCGTCCATCGTCGTCGAGCGTTCCCAAGCCTCCGGCACCAACATCATCATGGCCTGAGGCAAAGAGTAACCCGCCATCAGAAGCACTTCGACGGCGTTGTCCAAACTGGCCGTATCCGACTGCCCTTCGTAGATAAGCGGAACCAGCTTTTTGACATCGTCTCCCAAAACCGGAGACTGCCACACGTTTTCGCGAGCCAAGATCCAGTTATAGTTGCCCTTGACCGTATTGATTTCGCCGTTATGCGCAATGTAGCGATACGGATGAGCCAACGCCCACGACGGGAAGGTATTGGTGGAAAAACGTTGGTGAACGACGGCAATGGCACTGCGGCAGTCGGGATCTTGCAAATCCAGATAGTACTGACCGACCTGATTGGCCAAAAGCAAGCCCTTGTAAACCACGGTGCGCGTGCTCATGGAAGGCACGAAATAATCGTCGCCGTGCTTCAGTTTCAATGCCTTGATGCGGTGAGAGGCGCTTTTGCGAATCACATAAAGCTTGCGTTCCAGCGCATCTTGCACCATCACGTCGGGACCGCGCCCGATAAAGATTTGACGCACGACCGGAGCCGAAGCCTTCACCGTCTCGCTCATCTTCATGCTGGAGCTCACCGGAACGTCGCGCCAGCCCAAAACCACCTGACCTTCCTTGGCAACCGTACGCTCGAGTTCTTGTTCGCAGGCTGCACGCGAAGCGGCTTCTTGCGGCAAGAAAATCATCCCCACACCGTAGTCGCCCGGCGGGGGCAACGTCACACCAAGTTCCGCCATTTTTTCGCGATAATAGGCGTCCGGAATCTGAATCATGATCCCGGCACCGTCACCGCACAACGGATCGGCACCGACGGCGCCGCGGTGATCGAGGTTTTGCAAAATCAGCAATGCGTCTTCGATGACTTTGTGACTGGCAGTGCCTTTGATGTTTGCCACAAATCCAACGCCACAGGCATCGTGCTCGTTATCGGCGCAATACAATCCCTTTTGTGCGGCCTCTAGGCGTGCCGCCTCGCTTGTCATTTCAGCCATGACCAAGCCTCCCGAATTTTCAATTTCTTTTAAATTTTTGTATCCGCGCCGAGGTTTTTTAGTCGCGGGCCTTTCGATTCTCGAAAGGCGATTTCGGGATATTGCAAGAATTTTTTTACTGAGAAAATAGCTTTTTGATAGGAATTGAGACACATCCCATAAATAAGGTATGGTGGAGTATGTAAAACAAGCGTTTTATCTTAGGCAAACTTATGCAAAAAAAAACAAAGCCTCGCGACAACAGCTCGACGGCTCGAGTTTGTTTGCGCGAAGCTTTTACAACGGTAAATTTCAATGCCAACCGACTTTTTCAATGCCAACCGACTTGTTTCATCGTTGCCCAAACAACGTCTTCGGGCACCTTTTCGATGTGACACTGTCCGACGGCCGTCATCACGATAAAACGAATTTGCCCGCCGACCGATTTTTTGTCTCCAAGCATGGCGCGATAGGCCGCTTGCGCATCGATACCGTCAATGTGTGTCGGCAGTCCGCTTGCTTCAACCAAGTTGCGAATACGGCAGACTTCGTCGTCGGTCAGATACCCCAATTTTTGAGAAAGCAGAGCCGCCATGACCGTACCGGCCCCCACAGCCTCGCCGTGCAACCACGTGTCGAACCCGGTTTCTTTTTCAATCGCGTGACCGAACGTGTGACCGAGATTGAGTTTTGCTCTCACCCCGTTTTCTTTTTCATCCTCTCGCACCACAGCGGCTTTCATGCGGCAACAATGCGCAACGATCTCGCCCACGGTCTGCGCATCGAGCGCTCGGAGCTTGGGCATATCGCGCTCCAAGCGCGCCACAAAGTCTGCGTCGCCCAAAAAGCCGTACTTGATGATTTCAGCAATGCCGGCACTGATTTCCCGTGCAGGCAAGGTCTTTAACACGTCCGTATCGATCAACACGGAACGCGGCTGGTGAAAAGCCCCGATCAGGTTTTTGCCGGCAGCTAGATTTACCCCCGTTTTGCCCCCGACACTGCTGTCGACTTGGCTCAAAAGCGTTGTCGGCACCTGAATGAAATCGATGCCGCGCATCCAAAGACTTGCGGCAAAACCGCACATGTCGCCCACGACACCTCCGCCCAAAGCCACCATCAGGCTTTTGCGATCCAAACCCGTTTCAACGGCGCCGTCCAGAATTTTTTCAATGTGCGCCAAATCTTTGTAACATTCGCCGTCGGGCAACTCCACCAAACCGACAGACAAGTCGGGGCAAGCCGAACGAATGGACTGCAGTGCTTTTTCGGCATATAAGGGCGCGACCGTCGTATTGCTGACCACCAAAACACGCGTGGCTCTCAAACGCTTGACTTCGGAGCCCAATTTGTCCAAAGCGCCCTCGGCAATATAAATCGGATAACTGCGCTCGCCGAGTTCTACCGTAAGATCGATCACTGTTTACCTCCTTCTTGCTTTATCTCGTTGTCTCCGTCGGAGCACTTGATCCGTTGAACGATTTTCTGCACCTCGGGCAATGCGAGAATTTTTTGAGCAACGACTTCCGGATGAATCCGCGTGGTCGCAATTTTCTTGTGACACACGGCGTCATAAGTCGGCGTTCTTGCCAACAACAATTCGCGGATACGGGCAACCTTGTCTTCGGACTGCAATAAAGGTCTGGCCGAATCGAACTTTGTTCGCTCCAAAACATCCGAAACGGTCGTCGTCAGTTGAATGACGTAGCCTCGCTGCAGAAGCTTTTGATTGATTTCAAACATAGGGGTACCGCCCCCGGTGGCGATGACGACGCCTTTTTGAGTCGTCAACTCGGCCAGCATCTGCGTTTCGCGCGCGCGAAAGCCTGCCTCGCCCTCTTTTTCAAAGATAAATGAAACGGGAACACCGCAACGCTTCTCGATTTCTTTATCGCTGTCGTAAAAAGTCCAGCCGAGCTGTTTGGCCAAAGTACGTCCGACCGTAGACTTGCCTGAAGCCATCATGCCGATCAGTATGATCGTTGAGGCCTGTGTATCGTGCGTTTTATCCATACCCGTAGAAAGAATTTTTCGTCGAACCTAAAGCATACTCGAAGAACGTCGATTGCGGAAACGTTATTTTCGACGAAAGTTTGCCCGCGCCTTTTATACTGCGCTCGTCGGATTTCGAGGAGCGCTGCAAAAACAT